>NZ_JBWYIP010000055.1:0-213 GCF_056783825.1 Acinetobacter sp. 24-47-39 | reverse complement strand
ATGGCGAATATGACGTAGTTGCAAAAGCGACAGATAAAGCAGGTAACACAGGTGAATCTCAGCCAGAGAGCTTCGAGGTTGACACAGTAGCACCTGAATTAACCATCGATGAGCTTAAGCCAACAAACGATACTACACCAACAATCTCAGGTAAGACTGAGCCAGGTGCAACAGTAAAAGTTGAAATCTTAGACAAAGATGGCAACCCTGTAG
>NZ_JBWYIP010000054.1:0-222 GCF_056783825.1 Acinetobacter sp. 24-47-39 | reverse complement strand
CCATCTTCGTTTTCATCATTTACTGTTGGTAAGGTGATGTCGACTAGATCATCTAAGCGTGCATCCAATGCGTCTTTGTCTGCTCCTTCTGGAAGTGCATCAACTTTCGCTTGTGCATCTTCTTTAGCAGCAAGTGCATCATCACGTGCTTGAGTCAGCTCAGTAAGTTCTGTTGGGGTGATTAAACCATCTGATTCGGCATCTGCTAGTGCTTGCTCTGCC
>NZ_JBWYIP010000053.1:0-227 GCF_056783825.1 Acinetobacter sp. 24-47-39 | reverse complement strand
GTGCGGATGAAACTGCCAACGGTTTAGTTGAAGTAACTTTAGAGAATGGTGCAAAACTTGAATCGAAAACGGTCATCTTGTCTACAGGTGCTCGTTGGAGAGAAATGAATGTACCCGGTGAGCAAGAATACAAAAGCCGTGGTGTTGCGTACTGCCCACACTGTGATGGTCCATTGTTCAAAGGGAAACGTGTGGCTGTGATCGGTGGTGGTAACTCTGGTGTTGAA
>NZ_JBWYIP010000052.1:0-233 GCF_056783825.1 Acinetobacter sp. 24-47-39 | reverse complement strand
CTGATGGTCGTGATCCTGCTAAAACAGTTACCAAAGGTGATGTGATCAAAGCGACTGATGAATTAGACGCTGCAGATGCTGCATTAAAAACTAATGCACAACAAGAGTTTGAAGATTCATTAGCAACAGAAGCGGATTTAGTCGCGCTTGAGACGAAGGCGAAAGACCTTCAGACTAAACTTAATGAAAATGCAAAGTTAGAAGAGTCAGCAAGATATACTGATGAAACACGT
>NZ_JBWYIP010000051.1:0-252 GCF_056783825.1 Acinetobacter sp. 24-47-39 | reverse complement strand
TACTCATCTCCACCTACAAACAAGAACAAGCCAAAGCAAACCATCTCGATGCAAGCGAAGCCAAACAACAACTCGAAAGTAGCTTAAACAACGCCAAAGCCTTAAGTGAAGTGGCAAAAAATCAACAAACTGATCCACTGAGCTTACTCGAAAACCTACAGGGCTATCTCAAGAACTTAGAGAGCGAAGACCAAAGCAAAGCCGCGGCCTTCAAACAAGCGATCATGCTTTTGGCTTCACCAAGTTCAATTG
>NZ_JBWYIP010000050.1:0-271 GCF_056783825.1 Acinetobacter sp. 24-47-39 | reverse complement strand
TCAGGCAACAGCCAAGTCGAAAAACTCAACCAACACCTCAGCGACTACTACGCCGGACAAAGCAAACAATTCATCGCCAAAGCCAGCGTCAGAGACAGTCAAGTCGGCTACTGGTTCAGACTCGATGGACACCCAGAAATTGCACAACACAGCGGAGCTGACCAGGAATTCCTCATTGTAGGCAAACGCTACTACAACCAAAACAACCTACCCAAAGACTTAGACCAACAAGTCCAACAACTGCTACAACGCAGCCAATGGACGCCAAAAC
>NZ_JBWYIP010000049.1:0-280 GCF_056783825.1 Acinetobacter sp. 24-47-39 | reverse complement strand
AACGCCAAGCCAGCGAACTCATCCTACAACGACGCAACATCAAAACCGTACCCGAATACAACCCCTTACAACATCGACCCAGCACCCATCCGCAACGCGCCAAAGTGGTGGGACCTGCAGGAGAAGAAATCCATGTCGATGAATGGGGACGCATCAAAGTACGCTTCCTATTTACCCGAGCAGAAGACCACCAATTTGATGGCGGTGCCGGCAGTAACAACAACGACACCGATTCAGCTTGGGTCGATGTACTGACCCCATGGGCAGGCGAAGGCTATGG
>NZ_JBWYIP010000048.1:0-315 GCF_056783825.1 Acinetobacter sp. 24-47-39 | reverse complement strand
AAGCTGTACTTGGACCCATCAATGACTCATCCGCCATAATGGCAATATCAAAACGACGAGTTAAACGCTCCATGGCATCAATATTGTCAATCGCACATGGCTGTTCAATTAGATCCACACCGCCATCTTGCAGAAGCTGAATACCTTTGATCGCTTCTAACTCAGACCAAGCACGGTTCACATCGACACGGATAGAAATATCAGCACCTAACGCTTTTTTGATGGTGAGAACATGCTCAACATCTGCTTCTACAGCACGAGAACCAATTTTTAATTTAAAGAAGTTATGACGCTTAGCTTCGATCATCTTTTTCG
>NZ_JBWYIP010000047.1:0-316 GCF_056783825.1 Acinetobacter sp. 24-47-39 | reverse complement strand
ACCAATTTGATGGCGGTGCCGGCAGTAACAACAACGACACCGATTCAGCTTGGGTCGATGTACTGACCCCATGGGCAGGCGAAGGCTATGGTGCACGCTTCCTTCCTCGAATCAATGAAATCGTAGTTATCGACTTCTTTGACGGCAACATCGACCGTCCCTTTGTGGTGGGCCGCCTACATGAAGCCCAACGCAGCCCAACCCGATTTGACAGTCAAGGCCAACTGCCGGACACCAAAAAACTCGCAGGGATTAAAAGTAAAGAAGTCCAAGGCGAAGGCTATGGACAACTCCGCTTTGATGACACCACAGGACA
>NZ_JBWYIP010000046.1:0-327 GCF_056783825.1 Acinetobacter sp. 24-47-39 | reverse complement strand
GTTCAACTTCAGTAGAAGGCGCACCTTCAACGTCTTTCACTAATTCAATGTCAAATTGAATATGTTTGAACGCACCTTTCAGACCACGACGCGCAATTTCAGCTTCATCAGTTACATCTACAGCAGTTGCCACTAAGCCATCACGCGTTGCAAATGCAAAGTCATCCCAAAGGTATTCATCACCTTCGATGTTGAACTGCGTAGTTAATTTACGGTAGCCAGGCGCAGTGACGAAATAATGCACGTGTGAAGGGCGGTTACCATGACGACCAAGTTTGTCTAATACAAACTGAGTTGTACCTTCTGGTGGGCAGCCATAACCTACAG
>NZ_JBWYIP010000045.1:0-330 GCF_056783825.1 Acinetobacter sp. 24-47-39 | reverse complement strand
TTGATGAAGCCCAACCGATTGTACCGAGCAACAACAGCCCGATCGAAGCACAAAAGCTCCGCCTGATTGACGACAACAGCCAATACCAAGCGCTTAACCGACGCAACATCCGCTACCACCGTAGTGATGCGACAGAACAATTTGATAGCATCACCAGTTTTATCGGACAACGTAGCCTACAACCCACAGCAGTCCACCTACAACGCTGGCAAGCCACAGCCCTCGAACAAGAAGAAGGCGCAGGCTCAGTCCAAAGCAAACACCAACACAGTGACCACCAAGACAATGCCAGCCTAGGCCTCGAACAAGCATGGCACATCAGCCCTGCAT
>NZ_JBWYIP010000044.1:0-342 GCF_056783825.1 Acinetobacter sp. 24-47-39 | reverse complement strand
TTGATGAAGCCCAACCGATTGTACCGAGCAACAACAGCCCGATCGAAGCACAAAAGCTCCGCCTGATTGACGACAACAGCCAATACCAAGCCCTTAACCGACGCAACATCCGCTACCACCGTAGTGATGCGACAGAACAATTTGATACCATTACCAGCTTTATCGGACAACGCAGCCTACAGCCCACTGCAGTCCACCTACAACGCTGGCAAGCCACAGCCCTCGAACAAGAAGAAGGCGCAGGCTCAGTACAAAGCAAACACCAACACAGTGACCACCAAGACAATGCCAGCCTAGGCCTCGAACAAGCATGGCACATCAGCCCTGCATGGATCCAAGACC
>NZ_JBWYIP010000043.1:0-345 GCF_056783825.1 Acinetobacter sp. 24-47-39 | reverse complement strand
TCGATGAGTTCAGCAGGCTGACCTGCAGTACCAAACCCACCAATCATAATGGTTGAACCGTCTTTAATTTGGGAGAGGGCTTCGGTTAAAGTCTTTTGAGATTTATCAATCATAGCGTTTTATAGATAAAGCTATCTATATCCTTTTCGGTCTTGCAAAAATTTAAACAAATCAAAATGATTAGATTTGGATTGGTCTAAATTCTTTAGTTGAATAAGATAAAGGATGGATGCGAAATCCATCCCTTTATTATTTTTAAGCTGATGCGCGGCGGCGTTCAACTTCAGTAGAAGGCGCACCTTCAACGTCTTTCACTAATTCAATGTCAAATTGAATATGTTTGAA
>NZ_JBWYIP010000042.1:0-426 GCF_056783825.1 Acinetobacter sp. 24-47-39 | reverse complement strand
CGACACCGTATTCACGAACATGTGCTTCCATTTCAGCAGCAAACTTAGGACCTTGCGTCTTTTGCACTGATGTAAAGTTTTCAATGTCCATGGTATCCATGACCTGACCACCCATGCGCTCAGCCACGATACCTGTTTTGATGCCTTTACGTGCTGCATAGATTGCAGAGGTATTACCTGCAGGGCCACCACCAATCACAAGTACATCAAATGCATCTTTAGCATTCAGCTTTTCAGCATCTTTCGCTGCAGAATTAGTATCGAGCTTCGCAACAATCTCTTCCAATGTCATACGACCTTGACCGATATGTTCGTTGTCTTGGAACACCATTGGTACAGCCATGATTTTGCGTTCTTCAACTTCGTCTTGGAAGAATGCACCATCAATCATGGTTGCTGTTGTGCCAGGGTTGTAGATTGCGATCA
>NZ_JBWYIP010000041.1:0-435 GCF_056783825.1 Acinetobacter sp. 24-47-39 | reverse complement strand
CCGTCACATCAATCACACAAAGGTCCGTATAAATGCGGTCCACACATTTCAAACCTGTCGCAGGATAAGTCAGCTCAGCAACGATTTTAGGTTCGCCTTTTTTAGTGACAT
The DNA here is from genome assembly GCF_056783825.1 of Acinetobacter sp. 24-47-39. NCBI lineage: Bacteria > Pseudomonadati > Pseudomonadota > Gammaproteobacteria > Moraxellales > Moraxellaceae > Acinetobacter > Acinetobacter sp. 24-47-39. Next base: position 324 of record NZ_JBWYIP010000041.1, on the reverse strand, counting down.
GATCGGTGGTAATAAAGACTTTCTTCGCACCCACGGCTAAATCCATTGCACCACCCACAGCAGGAATGGCATCAGGTGCACCGGTATGCCAGTTTGCAAGATCACCATTTTCTGCCACTTGGAAAGCACCCAAGACTGCGATGTCTAAATGACCACCACGCATCATGGCAAATGAGTCACCATGATGGAAGAAAGCTCCGCCTTCTAATAAAGTCACAAACTCTTTACCCGCATTAATTAACTCAGGGTCACGGTCTTCTTCCGCAGGGGGTGGACCAAAGGCCAATAAACCATTTTCAGAATGTAAAAAGACATCTTTGTCAG
>NZ_JBWYIP010000040.1:0-437 GCF_056783825.1 Acinetobacter sp. 24-47-39 | reverse complement strand
AAATCACATAATGAGAAGCTTTAAAAAACTCAATTTGTGATTGCCACATGCTGAAATTTGTCCCTAAAGAGTTAGAGAAAACAAGAGCAGGCTTGCTTGAATCACCAAAAGTTTGATAATTGATTTGCGCATCATTTGAAGAAAAAGTAGGCATAGAATCCCTCCCGACCTCCCTTAAGAAAAGGGAGGGGGTTTTTAATAGTTAAACACGTTCGATAATTAAAGCGATGCCTTGACCCACACCGATACACATAGAGCACAATGCATATTTGCCACCAGTTGCTTCAAGTTGATTCAGTGCAGTCGTCACCAAACGCGCACCTGATGCACCCAATGGATGACCTAATGCAATTGCACCACCATTTGGGTTTACACGTGCATCATCGTCGGCTAAACCTAGGTCACGTGTACACGCCAATGCTTGTGCTGCAAACGCT
>NZ_JBWYIP010000039.1:0-438 GCF_056783825.1 Acinetobacter sp. 24-47-39 | reverse complement strand
GGTTGATAAAACGCCAGCCCATGGTGGTGTCTTCAATCTTTTGACTACGACCAAATGCACTCTCAGATTTACCCATCACAAATGGGGCACGTGACATGGATTCAACACCACCTGCCACAATCACGTCAGCCTCACCAGCTTTAATGGCACGCGCGGCCATTGCTACGGTATCGAGTGATGAACCACATAAACGGTTGACTGTGGTTGCAGGTACTGTATAAGGGATACCTGCTAAAAGCGCCGACATACGACCGACGTTACGGTTATCTTCACCGGCTTGGTTGGCACAGCCAAATAAAACGTCATCGACGACATTCCAATCCACAGAAGGGTTACGTTCCATTAATGCTTTTAATGGCACTGCACCTAAGTCATCCGCACGGACAGGGGCTAAACCACCGGCATAACGACCAAAAGGCGTACGGATGGCATCAATGA
>NZ_JBWYIP010000038.1:0-443 GCF_056783825.1 Acinetobacter sp. 24-47-39 | reverse complement strand
AATATTAAGAAATTCTTTAGCCTTATTAAATTATAAAAGACAGATAATAACCATGCTTGCCAACATCTTTTCGGCATTGGAACAGCTCGGCTTAACCGCCCAAAACAGAGCCCTCCACATCCAATTCAGTCATTCACAACTGAATAGCCAAGTCTTCCTACAACGTATCGATGGCAGCCATGTCCTTAACGAAGGCGTGCAAGCAGAACTCATCTGTCTCTCGACCAATGCTTTAATTCCACTCAAACAATTCATCGGTACACGAGTTGCCGTCGATCAAGTCACTGATCAAGGCACCCTGTTTAGAACCACCGGCATCATCACCGAAGCCTCACAAGGACAAAGCGATGGGGCACTGACCCTCTACAAACTTACGCTTAACGATGCAACTTCACTTTGGCACAAACGCCGCAACAGCCGCGTATTTATGAACAAATCCGTGG
>NZ_JBWYIP010000037.1:0-453 GCF_056783825.1 Acinetobacter sp. 24-47-39 | reverse complement strand
CCGTGGTGTTGCGTACTGCCCACACTGTGATGGTCCATTGTTCAAAGGGAAACGTGTGGCTGTGATCGGTGGTGGTAACTCTGGTGTTGAAGCTGCGATTGACCTTGCAGGTATTGTTGAGCATGTCACTTTGGTTGAGTTTGATACCAAACTGCGTGCTGACCAAGTCCTTCAAGATAAATTGAACAGCTTACCTAACACGACTGTCATCAAAAATGCGTTGTCTACAGAAGTCGTTGGTGATGGCAAACAAGTCACTGCACTGAAATACAAAGACCGTGCGACGGATGAAGAACACACTGTCGAATTGGCGGGGATCTTCGTACAAATCGGTTTGTTACCAAACACGGATTTCTTAAAAGAAACCCAAGTTGAATTAACCAACCGTGGTGAGATTGTGATTAACGATCGCAACGAAACCAATGTAAAAGGTGTATTTGCTGCGGGTGACTG
>NZ_JBWYIP010000036.1:0-457 GCF_056783825.1 Acinetobacter sp. 24-47-39 | reverse complement strand
AGGAAGATCTCATGGCTAAGGCTAAGTTTGAACGTAATAAGCCACACGTTAACGTGGGCACAATCGGTCACGTTGACCATGGTAAAACAACTTTAACTGCTGCTATCGCAACTGTATGTGCGAAGAAATTCGGTGGTGAAGCTAAAGACTACGCTGCAATCGACTCTGCACCAGAAGAAAAAGCACGTGGTATTACAATTAATACATCACACGTAGAATACGATTCTCCAACTCGTCACTACGCTCACGTAGACTGCCCGGGCCACGCCGATTATGTTAAAAACATGATTACTGGTGCTGCTCAAATGGACGGCGCGATCCTTGTATGTGCTGCGACTGATGGTCCAATGCCACAAACTCGTGAACACATCCTTCTTTCTCGCCAAGTAGGTGTTCCATACATCGTTGTATTCTTAAACAAATGTGACCTTGTAGACGACGAAGAGCTTCTTGAGCT
>NZ_JBWYIP010000035.1:0-463 GCF_056783825.1 Acinetobacter sp. 24-47-39 | reverse complement strand
GGTATGGGCTTAGGTCCAATCTACACACCAACAGGTTTTGGTACTTTGCTTGCTGAAGGCAAACCAACCATGAATTATGAAGGTAAAGACTACGTTTTAGAAAATCCAATCAAAGCTGACTTTGCGTTAATTAAAGCGCATAAGGGCGATCGCTGGGGGAACTTGGTGTACCGTAAATCTGCACGTAACTTTGGTCCAATTATGGCCATGGCAGCAGATATCACCATCGCACAAGTATCAGAAGTCGTGGAACTCGGTGCCTTAGATCCTGAACACATCATCACCCCTGGGATCTTTGTACAACACGTTGTACAAGTTCAACCTGCGCAGTAATTTGAGATTGGAGAAATACAATGAGTTATCAAAAATTAACCCGTGATCAAATTGCTGAACGTGTTGCACAAGATATTCCTGATGGTGCTTATGTCAACCTTGGCATTGGTTTACCGACCAAGATCTCGAG
>NZ_JBWYIP010000034.1:0-482 GCF_056783825.1 Acinetobacter sp. 24-47-39 | reverse complement strand
GAGCTGTTCCAATGCCGAAAAGATGTTGGCAAGCATGGTTATTATCTGTCTTTTATAATTTAATAAGGCTAAAGAATTTCTTAATATTTAAACAAAAAACAGACACGATAAACAGGTCCTGTTACACAAAACACCCATTTATTGTGAAATAAAATTACAAATAAAATACAGATTTGATTTGAAAAATAATATAGATCAAGTGAGTGATTACAAAAAAAGAGGCTGAAGTGTTAGCATCTTCAACCTCTGTAAACTACAAAACTAAGAACTTCTTATTTAAAGAATATGATTGAACTACTGACCAGAACGAATGATGTAATCAAATGCTGACAGTGATGCTTTCGCGCCTTCACCAGTGGCAATGATGATTTGTTTATAAGGTACTGTTGTGCAGTCACCCGCAGCAAATACACCTTTTACATTGGTTTCGTTGCGATCGTTAATCACAATCTCACCACGGTTGGTTAATTCAACTTGGGTTT
>NZ_JBWYIP010000033.1:0-530 GCF_056783825.1 Acinetobacter sp. 24-47-39 | reverse complement strand
TTCCAAACTTCAGATTGGCTTAAATCTAAATCTTCAATCGCTTGGAATAAGTCAGATACTAAACGTACAACGATTTGCTGAACACGTTCATCAACAGGACCTGTTGCAGTATCAACGTTCATTTTTTTGACTAAAGCATTAATTTGTTCGCGGTTCATACTATTTCTCCTTAAGTATGCTTGCTGTGTGGTGGCTGACTTCTAATGTGTTTGAGCTCGCTGCCACAATCCTTGTTTAAAATGACGCTAAAAAACCTCTGGATGTATTGATGTCATGGCCTGAATCAATCAAGCCAAGACACTTAAAACTTAACGATCATCTTCACGGATAGAAGATGGGTGGCGATTTAACGCCATTACTTCGATATTCATATATGGGTAAAGCGGAAGACCTTGTAAAATTGAATGAAGCTCTTCATTGCTTTCCACATCAAAAATACTGATGTTTGAATACTGACCTGTGATTCGCCAGATATGACGCCACTTGCCTTGTTGCTGTAACTCTTGCGAATACGCCTTTTCAACAGCTTT
>NZ_JBWYIP010000032.1:0-532 GCF_056783825.1 Acinetobacter sp. 24-47-39 | reverse complement strand
ATTGACAATATTGATGCCATGGAGCGTTTAACTCGTCGTTTTGATATTGCCATTATGGCGGATGAGTCATTGATGGGTCCAAGTACAGCTTATCGTTTAGCGAAGCGTAATGCTGCTTCTGTGTTTGCTGTAAAAGTTGCTCAGTCTGGTGGCCTACTCGAAGGTCGTGATGTAGCAACCATTGCAAACCTCGCTGGTGTAGATCTGTATGGTGGCACGATGCTTGAAGGTTCTGTTGGCACCATCGCTTCTGCACATTTGTTCTCGACCTTTGAGAATTTGGCATATGGCACTGAATTATTTGGTCCATTGCTGTTAACTGACGAAATTTTAAAGACCCCGCTTCAATATCGTGATTTCGAATTACATCTGCCTCAAGGCAATGGTTTAGGTATTGAGTTGGATTTAGACAAGATTGACAACCTTCGCCGCAAATAAGCGACGTGATACATCAGGAGTGAGACATGCTGTTTCATGTACGAATGGATGTGAACATCCCACTGGATATGCCAGTTGAAAAAGCGAATGAGAT
>NZ_JBWYIP010000031.1:0-544 GCF_056783825.1 Acinetobacter sp. 24-47-39 | reverse complement strand
CCTGCTCTTGTTTTCTCTAACTCTTTAGGGACAAATTTCAGCATGTGGCAATCACAAATTGAGTTTTTTAAAGCTTCTCATTATGTGATTTGTTATGACACGCGTGGTCATGGTGCATCGGACGCGCCTCAAGGTCCATATACCATTGATCAACTTGGTCAAGATGTGGTGAATTTACTCGACCATTTAAATGTTGAAAAAGCTGCATTCTGTGGTATTTCGATGGGTGGTTTGACAGGCCAATGGTTAGCGATCAATCATCCTCAACACTTTAGTCATGTGATTGTGTGTAATACCGCCGCTAAAATTGGCAATGAAAATGCTTGGAATGATCGTGCCGTATTGGTTCGTGAACAAGGTTTAGCACCGATTGCATCAACGGCTGCAGGTCGTTGGTTTACAGATCCTTTTATCCAAAGCAACCCAGCAGTGATTGAAAAACTTTCAAACGACTTAGGAGCTGGCAGCCCTGAAGGTTATGCAAGCTGCTGTGAAGCTTTGGCTAAGGCGGATGTGCGTGAACAACTCAAACAGATTTCGATTC
>NZ_JBWYIP010000030.1:0-578 GCF_056783825.1 Acinetobacter sp. 24-47-39 | reverse complement strand
GTATCGTTTGTCGGCTTAAGCTCATCGATGGTTAATTCAGGCGCTACTGTGTCAACCTCGAAGCTCTCTGGCTGAGATTCACCTGTGTTACCTGCTTTATCTGTCGCTTTTGCAACTACGTCATATTCGCCATCTGCCAATTCAACTGATGGTGTATATGTCCATGTGTCACCTGTAACTGTCGCTGGACCTTCTGCAACAACTTTACCGTCTTTGTCTTTAACAACGACATTTACTGTTGTTCCTGGTTCAGTTGTACCTGTGATTTCTGGTGTTGTATCGTTTGTATCCGCAATTGGATCAATCGTTACATCGGTATCAGATGGTGCAGTTGTATCTACAGTTAATTTGCCATCCGCAGTTTCAGTCGCAGTATTACCCACCGCATCTTTCGCTTCAGCTTTAACTGTATATTCACCTTCTGGTAATTCTTCAGTCGGTGTGAACGTCCAGTTACCTTCTGGATCTACAGTCGCATCACCTGTTGCTACAGGGTTGCCATCTTTGTCTAAGATTTCAACTTTTACTGTTGCACCTGGCTCAGTCTTACCTGAGATTGTTGGTGTAGTATCGTTTGT
>NZ_JBWYIP010000029.1:0-621 GCF_056783825.1 Acinetobacter sp. 24-47-39 | reverse complement strand
AAAACGTGGCTGAACAGTTCAACATTAGCCGCGCTGATCAAGACCAATTTGCTTTAACCAGCCAACAACGTACGGCTGCAGCGCAAGCACGTGGTTTCTTTGATCAAGAAATCGTACCTGTGACCATTCCACAGCGTAAAGGTGATGCGGTTGTGGTGGCAAAAGATGAACATCCACGTGCATCAACCACTTTAGAAGCCTTAACCAAGTTAAAACCTGTTGTAAAAGCAGACGGTACAGTAACCGCAGGTAATGCATCAGGCATTAACGATGGTGCGGCAGCGATTCTGATTGCGTCTGATGCAGCTGTAGAAAAATATGGTTTAAAACCTCGTGCCAAAGTAATTGGTGCAACCACTGTTGGGGTTGAACCTCGCATTATGGGCTTTGGTCCGGCACCTGCGATTAAAAAACTGTTAGCACAAACAGGTTTAACACTAGAGCAAATGGATGTGATTGAGCTGAACGAAGCGTTTGCAGCACAAGCATTGGCATGTACACGTGACCTAGGTTTAGCCGACGATGATGCGCGTGTAAACCCAAATGGTGGTGCAATTGCACTGGGTCATCCATTGGGTGCATCAGGTGCGCGTTTGGTGACGACTGCTCTCAACCAACTAG
>NZ_JBWYIP010000028.1:0-727 GCF_056783825.1 Acinetobacter sp. 24-47-39 | reverse complement strand
CTGATCGATGCAAATGCCAATGGCCTCATCACCCCAACAGAACTTACTGCACTGACTCAAGCACGTGATGATGCACTTGCTGCGAAAACAGAAGCACAAACAAAAGTGACAGCGTTACCTGAGGCAGTACAAGCAGAAAAAGATGCGCTACAAGGTCGTTTAAATGATCTGGTTGATATCACTTTACCAACAGTAAATGACGAAGATGAAGATGGTGTTGTTGATGATATTGGAGAAGCTCTAGCAGCGGCTGAAGCAGCAGTAGAGGCAGCAGAAGCAGCATACGCTGCGGCGGAACAAGCGCTGATCGATGCAAATGCCAATGGCCTCATCACCCCAACAGAACTTACTGCACTGACTCAAGCACGTGATGATGCACTTGCTGCGAAAACAGAAGCACAAACAAAAGTGACAGCGTTACCTGAGGCAGTACAAGCAGAAAAAGATGCGCTACAAGGTCGTTTAAATGATCTAGTCGACATCACCTTACCAGCAGTAAATGATGAAAACGAAGATGGTGTGGATGATGCAGTTGCAGCACTTGAAGAAGCGACAGAAGCAGTAGAGGCGGCTGAAGCAGCATATGCTGAGGCAGAGCAAGCACTAGCAGATGCAGAATCAGATGGTTTAATCACCCCAACAGAACTTGCTGAGCTGACTCAAGCACGTGATGATGCACTTGCTGCTAAAGAAGATGCACAAGCGAAAGTTGATGCACTTCCAGAAG
>NZ_JBWYIP010000027.1:0-923 GCF_056783825.1 Acinetobacter sp. 24-47-39 | reverse complement strand
TATTAGATCTCTTTCATAAATCAAAAAACGATCTTCTTTTTGGTTGATATTTGCACTCCGGATTTCTTAACATTCGTGCATAATCTGCGGATGAAATACATCGATTCAAACAAGCTTTCTGATCCTCAGTTCAAGCGATACACAGGCATCTCATGGTCAACTTTCTATTTGATGGTTGAGCAATTGCAGAAGCATGCCTCTGCCAAAGGCAGACCGCCCAAGTTAAGCCTGGAGGATCAGGTTCTGCTCTGTCTGAGCTATTGGCGGGAATACCGAACCTTATTTCACGTTGCGACGAGTTACGGGGTTTCAGAGCCCACAGCCTCAAGAATTGTCCGTCATGTTGAAGACTGCCTGATTCGGTCCAATCTGTTTAATTTACCCAAAGATTTACCCGAGGGCGAAGGCATCGACTGGAATGTTGTGATCGTGGATGCCACGGAAATTCCAATCCAAAGGCCTAAAAAAACAATCGAGTTGCTATAGCGGCAAGAAAAAGACCCATACCTTTAAAGTACAGGCCATGATTCACTACAAAACTCAGCAAATTGTGAGTTTATGTACCAGTCGTGGTGCAGTGCATGATTTCGAGTTGTTCAAACGCAATTTAAACCAGATTCCTTTTGGGGCTTTTATCCTTGCAGATAAAGGCTATCAGGGGATTTATGTGTTGTATCCGAATAGCCTGTTACCATTAAAAGCCAAAAGACACTGTAAATTGGATCCTGAATTGAAAATTTATAATCAAGAAATCAATAAAAGAAGAATCGGAATTGAGCATGTATTTGGCAGCCTGAAAACCTTCAAAATCCTTGCTGAGCGTTATCGAAATAGAGGTAAAAGGCTTGGTTTGAGATTCAATTTAATCGCTGGAATCTACAACTTGGAACTGAGCAAAAAATGATTTATGAAAGAGGTCTATT
>NZ_JBWYIP010000026.1:0-5435 GCF_056783825.1 Acinetobacter sp. 24-47-39 | reverse complement strand
ATAAAAAAACACCCCCTTCTATTGAAGGGGGTGTTTAGAATAATGAGCTGGCGATGACTTACTCTCACATGGGTAACCCCACACTACCATCAGCGCTAAGAGGTTTCACTTCTGAGTTCGGGAAGGGATCAGGTGGTTCACTCTTGCTATTGTCGCCAGCACAACTGTTGTGACTTTGCTTGGGTCTTATTCGCATATATTGTTTGCGTGCCTTTGCTTGGTCAAAGAAGTTATTAACAGCTATTTGAGTTGCTTTAGTTTGTGCAGTTTAGCGTTTTATCTAACTAAATCAAGTTATTTGTCATGATTTGAACCACAACACCAACTGTTTGGGTGTTGTATAGTCAAGCCTCACGAGTAATTAGTATTGGTCAGCTTCATACGTCACCGTACTTCCACATCCAACCTATCAACGTTGTAGTCTTCAACGGCTCTTTAGAGGACATAAAGTCCTTGGGAAATCTAATCTTGAGGTAGGCTTCCCGCTTAGATGCTTTCAGCGGTTATCCCTTCCGAACATAGCTACCCGGCGATGCGACTGGCGTCACAACCGGTACACCAGAGGTTCGTCCACTCTGGTCCTCTCGTACTAGGAGCAGATCCTCTCAAATTTCCAACGCCCACGGTAGATAGGGACCGAACTGTCTCACGACGTTCTAAACCCAGCTCGCGTACCTCTTTAAATGGCGAACAGCCATACCCTTGGGACCTGCTTCAGCCCCAGGATGAGATGAGCCGACATCGAGGTGCCAAACACCGCCGTCGATATGAACTCTTGGGCGGTATCAGCCTGTTATCCCCAGAGTACCTTTTATCCGTTGAGCGATGGCCCTTCCATACAGAACCACCGGATCACTAAGACCTACTTTCGTACCTGCTCGACTTGTGGGTCTCGCAGTTAAGCGCGCTTTTGCCTTTATACTCTACGCGTGATTTCCGACCACGCTGAGCGCACCTTCGTACTCCTCCGTTACTCTTTAGGAGGAGACCGCCCCAGTCAAACTACCCACCAGACATGGTCCTCGCTCCAGATAATGGAGCAGAGTTAGAACCTCAATATTACCAGGGTGGTATTTCAAGGACGGCTCCATAGAAACTGGCGTTTCTACTTCAAAGCCTCCCACCTATCCTACACAAGTAAGATCAAAGTTCAATGTCAAGCTGCAGTAAAGGTTCACGGGGTCTTTCCGTCTAGCCGCGGGTACACCGCATCTTCACGGCGAATTCGATTTCACTGAGCCTCTGCTGGAGACAGCGCCGCCATCATTATGCCATTCGTGCAGGTCGGAACTTACCCGACAAGGAATTTCGCTACCTTAGGACCGTTATAGTTACGGCCGCCGTTTACTGGGGCTTCGATCAAGAGCTTCGCTTACGCTAACCCCATCAATTAACCTTCCAGCACCGGGCAGGCATCACACCCTATACGTCCACTTTCGTGTTTGCAGAGTGCTATGTTTTTAATAAACAGTTGCAGCGGCCTGGTTTCTGAGGCTGCCAGTAGCTCAAGGAGCAAGTCCTATCACCGCCGGCAGCGTACCTTCTCCCGAAGTTACGGTACCATTTTGCCTAGTTCCTTCAGCAGAGTTCTCTCAAGCGCTTTGGTCTACTCGACCTGACCACCTGTGTCGGTTTCGGGTACGATTCCTGTGTAACTGAAGCTTAGAGACTTTTCCTGGAAGTATGGTATCAGCCACTTCGCTAGTAAACTAGCTTGCTATCGATTCTCAGCATAGAGCACCCCGGATTTGCCTAAGATGCATGCCTACAATCTTCCACCTGGACAACCAACGCCAGGCTGACTTAACCTTCTCCGTCCTCTCATCGCATTACACAGAAGTATTGGAATATTAACCAATTTCCCATCGACTACGCCTCTCGGCCTCGCCTTAGGGGTCGACTCACCCAGCCCCGATTAACGTTGGACTGGAACCCTTGGTCTTTCAGCGAACGGGTTTTTCACCCGTTTTATCGTTACTCACGTCAGCATTCGCACTTCTGATACCTCCAGCAGACTTCTCAATCCACCTTCATCGGCTTACAGAACGCTCCCCTACCACTTGCAATAAATTGCAAATCCGCAGCTTCGGTACATAGTTTTAGCCCCGTTACATCTTCCGCGCAGGCCGACTCGACTAGTGAGCTATTACGCTTTCTTTAAAGGGTGGCTGCTTCTAAGCCAACCTCCTAGCTGTCTATGCCTTCCCACATCGTTTCCCACTTAACTATGATTTAGGGACCTTAGCTGGCGGTCTGGATTGTTTTCCTCTTGACTACGGACGTTAGCACCCGCAGTCTGTCTCCCGGATAGTACTCATTGGTATTCGGAGTTTGCATCGGTTTGGTAAGTCGGGATGACCCCCTAGCCGAAACAGTGCTCTACCCCCAATGGTATTCGTCCGAGGCGCTACCTAAATAGCTTTCGGGGAGAACCAGCTATCACCAGGCTTGATTAGCCTTTCACCCCTATCCACAAGTCATCCCCTGGCTTTTCAACGACAGTGGGTTCGGTCCTCCAGTAAGTGTTACCTCACCTTCAACCTGCTCATGGATAGATCGCCTGGTTTCGGGTCTACACCCAGCAACTAAACGCCCTATTAAGACTCGATTTCTCTACGGCTCCCCTATTCGGTTAACCTTGCTACTGAATGTAAGTCGCTGACCCATTATACAAAAGGTACGCAGTCACCACACGAAGTGGCTCCCACTGCTTGTATGCATGCGGTTTCAGGATCTATTTCACTCCCCTCACAGGGGTTCTTTTCGCCTTTCCCTCACGGTACTGGTTCACTATCGGTCAGTCAGGAGTATTTAGCCTTGGAGGATGGTCCCCCCATATTCAGACAAGGTTTCACGTGCCCCGCCCTACTCGACATCATCATGTAAGCCCTTTCGTGTACAGGACTATCACCTACTATGGTTGCACTTCCCAGAGCATTCCACTAAAGCTTACATAACTTAATGGGCTTTTCCCCTTTCGCTCGCCGCTACTGAGGGAATCTCAATTGATTTCTTTTCCTACGGGTACTGAGATGTTTCACTTCCCCGCGTTTGCCTTGCAACACTATGTATTCATGTTGCAATACCTATCTTATGATAGGTGGGTTCCCCCATTCAGATATCTCCGGATCACAGGATATTTGCCGCCTCCCCGGAGCTTTTCGCAGGCTATCACGTCTTTCATCGCCTCTGACTGCCAAGGCATCCACCACATGCACTTAATTACTTGACTATACAACCCCAAACAGTCGTTCGATCCTACAAGTAGATCGTTCAACATTACAGTTTGAAGTACTGTGTATCTAAACACTGTACAGCTTCAATTCAAATTCATATACCAAAACGCTTGATTCAGTTAATTTCGCTAGTTCTCATTTCAATCACTTCAACTTAATAACTTACGTTATCTCGTTTCCGCTCTTTCTATGAGTATGAACAAATTATTTCAACTCAAATATATGCTGTTAATGATTCACTACGTCTTCGTCAGATCGCAGTCAACTGTGATAAATCACAGAGCTTAATAATCAAGGCGTGCAGTATACACAGCTTTATTACTAAGCTCTATAAGCTATCAACTCGTTTGCTTACTACGTATTCGAATGAATACGTGGTGGAGACTAGGAGAGTCGAACTCCTGACCTCCTGCGTGCAAAGCAGGCGCTCTACCAACTAAGCTAAGTCCCCAGCTTATCATTTAGATCAATGTATCTTTCTTCTGTATGAATTGCTTCGTCAGTAGTGGTGGGTCTGACAAGACTTGAACTTGTGACCCCACGCTTATCAAGCGTGTGCTCTAACCAACTGAGCTACAGACCCTCAGATACATCGTCATGAAGAACAACTTGTTGTGGATTCTTACCAATCGTCAATCTTTCGTTAAGGAGGTGATCCAGCCGCAGGTTCCCCTACGGCTACCTTGTTACGACTTCACCCCAGTCATCGGCCACACCGTGGTAAGCGTCCTCCTTGCGGTTAGACTACCTACTTCTGGTGCAACAAACTCCCATGGTGTGACGGGCGGTGTGTACAAGGCCCGGGAACGTATTCACCGCGGCATTCTGATCCGCGATTACTAGCGATTCCGACTTCATGGAGTCGAGTTGCAGACTCCAATCCGGACTACGATCGGCTTTTTGAGATTAGCATCCTATCGCTAGGTAGCAACCCTTTGTACCGACCATTGTAGCACGTGTGTAGCCCTGGTCGTAAGGGCCATGATGACTTGACGTCGTCCCCGCCTTCCTCCAGTTTGTCACTGGCAGTATCCTTAAAGTTCCCGGCTTAACCCGCTGGCAAATAAGGAAAAGGGTTGCGCTCGTTGCGGGACTTAACCCAACATCTCACGACACGAGCTGACGACAGCCATGCAGCACCTGTATGTAAGTTCCCGAAGGCACCAATCCATCTCTGGAAAGTTCTTACTATGTCAAGACCAGGTAAGGTTCTTCGCGTTGCATCGAATTAAACCACATGCTCCACCGCTTGTGCGGGCCCCCGTCAATTCATTTGAGTTTTAGTCTTGCGACCGTACTCCCCAGGCGGTCTACTTATCGCGTTAGCTGCGCCACTAAAGCCTCAAAGGCCCCAACGGCTAGTAGACATCGTTTACGGCATGGACTACCAGGGTATCTAATCCTGTTTGCTCCCCATGCTTTCGTACCTCAGCGTCAGTATTAGGCCAGATGGCTGCCTTCGCCATCGGTATTCCTCCAGATCTCTACGCATTTCACCGCTACACCTGGAATTCTACCATCCTCTCCCATACTCTAGCTTCCCAGTATCGAATGCAATTCCCAAGTTAAGCTCGGGGATTTCACATCCGACTTAAAAAGCCGCCTACGCACGCTTTACGCCCAGTAAATCCGATTAACGCTCGCACCCTCTGTATTACCGCGGCTGCTGGCACAGAGTTAGCCGGTGCTTATTCTGCGAGTAACGTCCACTATCCAAGAGTATTAATCTTAGTAGCCTCCTCCTCGCTTAAAGTGCTTTACAACCAAAAGGCCTTCTTCACACACGCGGCATGGCTGGATCAGGCTTCCGCCCATTGTCCAATATTCCCCACTGCTGCCTCCCGTAGGAGTCTGGGCCGTGTCTCAGTCCCAGTGTGGCGGATCATCCTCTCAGACCCGCTACAGATCGTCGCCTTGGTAGGCCTTTACCCCACCAACTAGCTAATCCGACTTAGGCTCATCTATTAGCGCAAGGCCCGAAGGTCCCCTGCTTTCTCCCGTAGGACGTATGCGGTATTAGCATCCCTTTCGAGATGTTGTCCCCCACTAATAGGCAGATTCCTAAGCATTACTCACCCGTCCGCCGCTAGGTCCAGTAGCAAGCTACCTTCCCCCGCTCGACTTGCATGTGTTAAGCCTGCCGCCAGCGTTCAATCTGAGCCATGATCAAACTCTTCAGTTTAAAATCAATAGTACCTA
>NZ_JBWYIP010000025.1:0-6149 GCF_056783825.1 Acinetobacter sp. 24-47-39 | reverse complement strand
CGAGTTCAATTAAGCCATCGATGAGTTCAGCAGGCTGACCTGCAGTACCAAACCCACCAATCATAATGGTTGAACCGTCTTTAATTTGGGAGAGGGCTTCGGTTAAAGACGCTGAGCTTTTATCAATCATAATCACTTCCTAAACAAACGATCTACATTTACCTTTAATATGATCAGGTCGATGTAGACGATGATGGGGTAGTATTTTGACGCTTCGTTAAAATCACGTGCGCTAAAATACCAATACAGATTCCCCAAAAAACTGAACTTAAACCTAAAAATTGCATACCTGAAACAGTCGCCAAGAAAGTAAGGAGAGCTGCGTCACGATCCTTTTCTTGGAACATAGCAACGTGTAAATTTGTAGCAATAGCACCTAAAAGTGCTAAACCTGCTAATGCAGCAACAAGTTCTTTAGGCAGTAAGCTAAAAAGCATCACAATGCTGCCTGCAAATAAACCACCTAAAATATAGAAAATACCGTTCGCAATACCTGCGATATAACGTTTCTCTTTGAGCTCATGTGCATCTTTTCCTGTACAGAGTGCGGCTGTTATTGATGCCAGGACAATGGTGATTCCGCCCACACAAGCAACAGCTAACGATGCGATACTGGTAGTGGTAATAATGGGTTTTGCTTGAATGTCATAGCCACTTAATTTCAAAATTGCCATGCCAGGTAAAAATTGACCAGAAAGGCTGACTAAAATAAGAGGTACTGCAAGATTTAGAAAAGAGTTAAGCGTCCACTCGGGCGCAATGAATTGGGGTATTGCAAGTGAAAACTCCATATTCACAGCATTGAATTTTCCGAGGACTAAACTCATGAAAATACCAGCTGCCAATACAAAAAGCATGGCATATCGAGGTGTTAAACGCTTAGCAATCAGATACGAAATAAGCATTCCAAACACGATATATGGCATGGTATTGGTCGCGGTAAAAAGACCAAATCCGAACTGACATAAGATACCAGCCATCATTCCTGCAGCCACTGATTGCGGTATCAAAGCCAATAGTTTGTCGAAATATCCAGTAATACCAATGATGAAAATCACTACAGCTGTAGTGATATATGCAGCAACTGCTTCATTCAGTGATATATCTGGAAAAAGTGTGACTAGCAGAGCAGTACCAGGTGCCGACCAAGCGGTAATGACAGGAACTTTAAATTTTATTGATAATAGAATTCCAGCTACAGCAGCACCAATTGAGATACCCCAAATCCATGAAATCATCATGTCTGGTGAAACTTGGGCTTGTTGTGCTGCTTGAAAGAAAATAATTAATGGTCCGGCATATGAAATCAATACAGCTAAAAAGCCAGCGACAGTGGCGGAAATAGACCAATCTTCTTTTAGTGTTTTAAACAGGGTTGCCATTGTATTTGCCTCCTTGCGTCAATGATCCTGTGAATTTAAAGAGTCCGTGATCAGGGTTAACCCTGATCACCACCACCTACAGGTACGACTGTGCCTGTAATGTATGAAGACTCATCTGAAGCAAGGAACAAAATAGCATTTACTTGTTCTTGAATAGTGCCATAGCGTTTCATGTAGCTGCGGTCAATTGTTTGATCAACCACTTCTTGCATCCAAGCTTGATCTTGCTCAGATAGTGGTGAAGTATTACGTGGAATTACACGTGGTGGAGCTTCAGTACCACCTGTAGCCACTGCATTGATGCGGATACCATCTTTAGCATGTGCAAATGCCATTGATTGAGTAAAACTATTTACACCACCTTTAGCTGCAGAATATGGAAGACGGTTAATTCCACATGTGGCGATAGATGATACATTCACGATCACACCAGATTTTTGGTGTTGCATGTGTGGTAAAACTGCACGACAACTCCATAAAGTTGGAAATAAAGAACGATTGATCTCTTTAATAATTTCCTCTTCAGAAAACTCTTCAAAAGGTTTCATCCAAATCGCACCACCAACATTGTTGATCAGCACATCAATTCGGCCAAAAATCTCGATCGCTTTATTTACAACGGATTGTGCACCAGCATAGGTTTCAAGATCAGCTAAGACAGTAACACCTGTGCCACCTTGAGTCGTAATTTCTTCAAGTGTGGTCTTCACGTATTCAGCACGGTCAGCCAGTACAACTTTTGCACCTTCGCTAGCTGCTTGAAGAGCAACACCGCGACCGATGCCTTGAGCGGCACCAGTGACGATTACGATTTTATTTTCAAATCTTTGATTCATGTTCCTCTCCACTTTAATTCGCAGAGAATTTTTCGAATAAGAAGTTTGCAGGTTTAACGCCTTCAGCATCTAACCAACCACGAACTGCATCTACCATAGGAACAGGACCACAGAGGTAAACGTCTACATCACCACCGTTGAGCCATTCAGTTTCAATGTGGCCTGTCACATAACCTTTACGTTCGTGTGCAGATTCTGGGTTTGCAACTACGGTACGGTATTCAAACCAATCAAGTTTTTCTTGAAGTTTGTTGAGTTCTTCAATAGCAACTAGGTCAAAGTCATTGGTTACACCAAAAACTAAACGTACTGGATGTTCAGAACCTTTTTCTTCTAATACTTGAAGCATCGACATAAATGGAGCAATACCTGTACCACCAGCAAGCATTACTACAGGGCGTACTACATTACGTAAGTAGAAGCTACCAAATGGACCAGTGAATGTCATTTTGTCGCCGACTTTCGCTTCGCTGCTTAAGAAGCTACTCATCTTACCGTTAGGAACGTTACGAACAACAAAGCCGGTCAAACGGTTACCTGGCTTAGAGCTGAAAGAGTATGAACGTGTTTCAGTTGATCCAGGAATACCTACATTTACATACTGACCAGCAAGGAAATTGATATCTGGCTGACCCTCGTCTAGTTGAATATCAAAGGTAATTGTAGATTCAGATAAGTTTTCTACACGAGAAAGTGTACCTTGATATTGATGAATTTGAGTTTTACATACATCAGATGATGCTTGAATTTGGAAAACTGCATCTGAAGTAGGACGGCACTGGCAAGCTAAGATATAGCCTTGCTCAGCCTCTTCTGGTGTAAGTGCATCTTCAATATAAGTTTCTTCAGGCATGTCATAGCTGCCAGACTCACAAAAAGCTCGACAAGTACCACATGCACCATCACGGCAATCCAGCGGAATATTAATCTTTTGACGATATGCAGCGTCAGAAAGCGTTTCGCCTTGTGCAACTGAAATAAATCGGGTTACGCCATCTTCAAATTGAAGTGCAACATTATGGTTTGACATGGCTGAATATCCTTTAAGAATCTTTTGAACAATTTTTTGGTGTAACTACCAAAATTCCATTTGGTAGTTACTGAACTTGTTATTTACTAATTACAGGTGATATACGTCGATTACTTGGTTGATGTAATCATTTTTAAGTACCACATATTTATTTAAAATTTGTGGTTTTTCACCAGACAAATTGATTTCGTAGCGTGACATGCCGAAGTAGCTGTACGACTTTTGGTAGCGGTAACTTAAAGTATTCCAGTTGAAACGAACAACAACCTTATCTTCATGACGTTCAAGAATTTCAATATTGTTAATATTGTGGCTTGTACGTGTATCAGGCATTGTTGCAGAAGAGCGTTCAGTTTTGATACGGAACACGCGGTCCTCTAAACCTTGACGATCTGGATAATAAATTAACGAGATTTCTGATTGAGGATCTTCAGTTAATGTATTGTAGTCATCCCAAGATGGCATCCAGAACGATGCTGTAGGTGCATAGCACTCTAACCATTCATCCCACTGTTCATCATCAAGTAGGCGCGCTTCTTTAAATAAGAACTGGCTCACTGATTCTAAAGTTGCTTCAAGATTCGCGTTACTCATGCGTTATCTCCTTGTTCAGCTAAAGCTTGTTCTGCTTTAATCGCACGTTTCATTTCTTCTAACCAATGTTGATGTTGCGCAAGGTATAAACCTTCGTCTTCAGTTTTAACGCCTGAAAGTTTAGGTTTTAGGCCAATTTCGTTTGCTGCATCATCTGGGCCATTGATCCAATGCTTTGAGCCACGGCACATATCGTTCCACTCAAGTTCGATACCAGCATAACCTGCTTGACATGCACGGAATTCTTCTAAGTCATCTGGTGTCGCCATACCTGAAGCATTGAAGAAATCTTCATATTGACGAATACGGCGTGCGCGAGCTTCTGGCTCTTCACCTACAGGTGCGATGCAGTAAATTGTTACTTCAGTTTTATCGACAGCAATTGGGCGAAGTACACGGATTTGTGAACCGAACTGATCCATCAAATAAACGTTTGGATATAAGCAAAGGTTACGTGAGCGCTCGATCATCCACTTCGACATAGCAGGACCGAATTTCTCAGAGTATTCATCTGCTTTAGGGAAGTTAGGGCGGTCTTCAGGGTTAGCCCATTGTGTCCAAAGCAACATGTGACCATTTTCAAAACCGTAAGAACCACCGCCTTGTTTACCCCAAGATCCTGCGCTCATTGCACGGATATTGTCGCCAGCTTGTTTTTCTTTACGTTGTTGCGTAGTCGCAGCATAATTCCAGTGAACTGCAGATACATGGTAACCATCTGCACCATTTTCAGCAGTGAGTTTCCAGTTTCCTTCGTATGTATAAGTTGAGGCACCACGTAAAACTTCTAAACCTTGATCAGACTGACCCACGATCATATCGATAATTTTAGTCGTTTCACCTAAGAATTCTTCTAATGGCAAGACGTCTGGGTTTAAGCTACCGAATAAGAAGCCTTTATAACTTTCAAAACGTGCAACTTTCTTAAGATCATGTGATCCTTCTTTGTTAAAGCAGTCAGAATAACCTGCATCTGTTGGGTCTTTAACTTTTAAAAGTTTGCCTGAGTTATTGAACGTCCAACCATGGAATGGGCAAGTATAAGTAGCCTTATTACCACGTTTGTTACGGCAAAGTTGTGCACCACGGTGTGAACACGCATTGATCATTGCATTTAGCTCGCCTTGACGGTTACGAGCAATCACGATTGGCTGACGACCGATGTGTGTCGTGTAATAATCATTGTTATTTGGAATTTGGCTTTCGTGTGCCAAGTAAACCCAATTACCCTCAAAGATGTATTTCATTTCAAGGTCAAAAAGGGCTTGATCAGTGAAAACTGAACGATGAAGTTTAAACTCACCTGTCTCAAAGTTGTCTACAAGTAACTCATCAAGACGATCTAGATGGCTGGTATTAATTACAGGAATACGTGGCATGGACGTTCTCCGACTTTCCAAATTGAGGGGAAGTCATCGGGATAATTGACTTATCCCGATTCCGACTAATTGATTTAAGCTGATGCGCGGCGGCGTTCAACTTCAGTAGAAGGCGCACCTTCAACGTCTTTCACTAATTCAATGTCAAATTGAATATGTTTGAACGCACCTTTCAGACCACGACGAGCAATTTCAGCTTCATCAGTTACGTCTACAGCAGTTGCCACTAAGCCATCACGCGTCGCAAATGCAAAGTCATCCCAAAGGTATTCATCACCTTCGATGTTGAACTGCGTAGTTAATTTACGGTAGCCAGGTGCAGTGACGAAGTAATGCACGTGTGAAGGGCGGTTACCATGACGACCAAGTTTGTCTAATACAAACTGAGTTGTACCTTCTGGTGGGCAGCCATAACCTACAGGCATTGTGGTTAATGCTGTATATTGACCTTGTGCATCCGTGAAGATCGTACGACGTAAGTTGAAGTCAGATTGAGACTTATCAAAGAACGAGTAGTTACCTAAGCTGTTTGCATGCCAAACTTCAACTTTAGCGCCTTCAATGATGTTACCTTCAGTATCTTTAACGATACCTTCAATAATCAAAGTTGGGATTTTGCCTTCTTCAGAACCATCATCCATACGTGCAAAACCAACTGATTCTGGTGCACCAGCGACATACAATGGACCTTCAATTGTACGTGGAGTACCACCTGTAATACCTGCTTGAGCATCTTTCTCATCTGCACGTAAATCAAGGAAATGCTCAAGACCTAAACCAGCAGCCAAAAGACCTAATTCGTTTGCTTGACCAGCATCAGTAAAGTACTCAAGACCTTTCCAAACTTCAGATTGGCTTAAATCTAAATCTTCAATCGCTTGGAATAAGTCAGATACTAAACGTACAACGATTTGCTGAACACGTTCAT
>NZ_JBWYIP010000024.1:0-8660 GCF_056783825.1 Acinetobacter sp. 24-47-39 | reverse complement strand
ATTTTAATGAGGACTAAGGTTTGAGTTTGCATCGTTGCGACCGCCATCTTGTGTGGGCGGATCGTCGGGATTTCAACGAGCAAGGTTTCAACTGATGTAATCATTTCCACTCTACGCATTCTTGCATTGTGTATTTCATGTGGTATACCTTAAAAGAATGCAAAAATAGAGTCGAAGATCATTTTTGCATTTTAATATATTTTAAAGGTATGGAAGTCATGGAGCTTAGACATCTACGATATTTTGTCGCAGTGGTAGAAGAACAAAGTTTTACAAAAGCAGCAGAAAAGTTATTTATTGCGCAGCCACCATTAAGTAGACAAATTCAAAATTTGGAATCAGAGCTTGGCATTGCTTTATTTGAGCGAGGTAGCCGTCCATTAAAAACAACACAAGCCGGTTATTTCTTTTATCAGCACGCAGTGAAATTACTTGCCAATGCTGAAGAAGTTAAGTCTATGACAAAGCGTATAGGTCTAGTTGAACGTACAGTAACAATGGGGTTTGTCGGGTCACTGCTTTATGGGCTGCTTTCTAAAATTGTATATTTATATAGGCAGCAGCAACCCCACTTAAAGATTGAACTTGTTGAAATGACCACGTTAGAACAAGTTAAAGCACTCAAAGAGGGGAAGATTGATGTTGGATTTGGGCGGCTTAGAATTTCAGATCCAGCATTGAAGCGAATTTTGCTTCGTGAAGAGCGCTTAATGATGGCAGTGCATGCGAGTCATCCTTTAAGTTTGAAAAAAGAAGGTGTTTATCTATCTGATATTTCTGATGAAAATATTTTTTTATACCCTAGCCATACAACCCCTAGCTTTGCAACTCAAGTCCAAGCCTTGTTTGCAGAATATAATTTAGAACCTAAAAATATACGTTTGGTGCGAGAAATTCAGCTATCTCTTGGTTTGGTTGCAGCTGGTGAAGGTATTTGTATTGTTCCAGAAAGTGCGAAATCAATTCAGCTATCCCATTTGCTTTACATCCCAATTTTAGATGAAACTGCAGTAAGTCCAGTATTTATGACGATACGTAATCTAGATGAGAGCGAGGACATCATGTCTCTAATAGATTGTATTTACCAAGTGTATGATTTAGAAGCAATTAAGTATGATAGAAATTTAATTTAGATAGGGTCTAATACAATAATTAGACTTAGGTCTAAAGCTATTGGATAAAAAATAGCAATCAAAAATCTTAAATACTCAAAATAACTACGACTTTAGCTTATGCCCCGAAAAGGGGCTTAATTTTTTTTGATAAATTTCAAACAAATAATTTTAACTTTGAAGAAAAAGTAGGTTGCAATAAAAAATTCAAATTAGAAATTCTCAAAGAATTTTTTTTTAAAGTAATTATTCGTCTAATTTTCATTCAATCATACTAGAAATAAGCCCTCGAGATTATTTAGACCTTGAAGGTATATATATAGATATATTCGGTTTTGGACATTTTTTCAGCTTTACGTCAATGTTGCGTCATATTTTTGGAGAGTTTATTTGCAGGAGGCGCAACCTTGGAAGCAAACAAATTAAATATCAATCGTGTGATTGATGATGCTAAGTTCACACCATTTCATTGGGGTGTATTGTTTTGGTGCTTATTGATTATTATCTTTGATGGTTATGATCTTGTCATTTACGGAGTTGCATTACCTTTATTAATGCAGGAATGGGCATTAACTTCAGTACAAGCTGGATTGTTAGCAAGTACAGCTTTATTTGGGATGATGTTCGGTGCTATGTCATTTGGTACATTATCAGATAAGCTTGGTCGTAAAAAAACCATCATGATTTGTGTGGCAATCTTCAGTGGATTTACATTTTTGGGGGCATTTGCATCAAATCCGACTGAATTTGGTATTTTACGCTTTCTTGCTGGTCTGGGTATTGGCGGTGTGATGCCTAACGTTGTTGCTTTAATGACTGAATATGCACCTAAGCGAATTAGAAGTACTTTAGTTGCCCTTATGTTCAGTGGATATGCAATTGGTGGTATGACGTCAGCATTATTAGGTGCTTGGTTAGTTCCACAATATGGCTGGAAAATTATGTTCTATATCGCTGCATTGCCTTTAATCGCATTGCCGTTGATTTGGAAATTCCTACCAGAATCTTTGATGTACCTGACCAACAAAAACCAAACCGAGCAAGTGCGAATTAATGTAAAGAAAATTGCACCTGAAAAAAATATTACTGCTGACACTCAATTTGTATTAGATGAAGTCACAGCAGGTGATGAAGCTCCTTTAAAAGCATTATTCCAGCAAGGTCGTACCTTTAGTACATTCATGTTTTGGATCGCATTCTTTATGTGTTTACTTATGGTTTATGCTTTAGGAAGCTGGTTGCCAAAACTTATGATTCAAGCGGGTTACTCGCTTGGTGCAAGTATGATCTTCCTATTTGCATTAAATATCGGTGGTATGGTGGGTGCAATTGGTGGTGGATATCTTGCAGATCGTTTCCACATCAAAAAAGTACTTACAATTATGTTCGTGTGCGGTGCACTTGCACTTATCCTTCTCGGCTTTAATAGTCCACAAATCGTGTTGTATACGCTAATTGCAATCGCGGGCGCTGCAACGATTGGCTCACAAATTCTACTTTATACATTCGTCGCACAATATTATCCGTCGACAGTTCGTTCAACAGGTATGGGTTGGGCATCTGGTATTGGTCGAATTGGTGCAATCGTAGGTCCAGTACTCACTGGTGCTTTGTTAACCATGGAACTTCCGCACCAAATGAATTTCTTGGTAATCGCAATTCCTGGTGTGATTGCAGCGTTAGCAATTTTTATGGTGAATCTGAAAAATTCAGTAGATGGAAAAATTGCTCAGGAAGAATCTGTACACTCTTCTAAAGTCGTAGAACAAGCTCAGTAAAAATTCTTTATAAATAAGACAGCTGCCAGAAGGTGGCTGTTATTTAGACTTCTAAACCATTTTATAGGATAAGAGAGATTAGGATGATCTTTTCAAACAAACCATTTACTTTAAGTTTAATCTCATTAGCTGTTTTAACCTCTACTGCAACGTTTGCAAAAAATCCACAACAGTCTGAAATAGAGCAACTACGTCAAGAAATTGAAGTACTTAAATCAATGATGGAACAACAACAGAAGAATGCTGTTGTACAGACAAAATCGATTGAGACATTAAAAACTGAATCTGTTAAACCCCAACCAAAACTAAATGTTGGTAAAAATACAACTTTTAATTTTTATGGAAATGTTCGTCTAGATGCTTCATATCAAGCTGAAGGTAGTGGGTTAGATCGCCTATATAATAATATTAATAAGGTTCCTTTAGCCGGTAATAATGAGGCGAGTGATCAGCTTAAGTCGACTCTATCAGCAACACGTTTAGGTTTGGATATTCATAGTCAAATTAATGATAAAAAAGTTTCAGGTAAAGTTGAAGTCGACTTTTTGGGTGGAGCTGGATTAGATAATCTTCGTATACGTCATGCTTATATGAATTACGATAAATGGTTAATTGGTCAAACTTGGTCTAACTTTGCTGTTCCAGACTATATGCCTGAAACGATTGATGCCTTAGGGTATGTGGGTGGTGCTGTAAAACGTACACCTCAAGTTCGTTATAGTATGAGTTTAGCACCTGCAACAGGCTTGGTCCTTGCAGCAGAAGATCCAAAAGATGGATTATCTAAAATGCGTACACCTGCAGTCACAGCGCGATTGAATCATCAATTAAATGATGATGCTAAACTCAGTTTACGTACTATGGTCAATGAAAAGAAAACAGAAGTTGATGAAGTCGTTGCATGGGGCGTAGGACTTGGTATGCAATATAAGTTAGCTCCTTCAACTACACTGAAAGCTGACTACTATCATGTAAAAGGAGATAGCAGTTTCGTTTCATGGACGAATCCTGGTATCAGCCGTAGCTCATCTGGTGAAATTTTAGATGAGAATGAATTTGACTCGATTACAATAGGTCTAACGCAGCAATTTAATCCTCAATGGCGTGGAACTGTTGGTTTTGGTTATATGAATCAAGATGTAACAAATGCTTATCGAGGTGGTGCAGTAAATCTGACAGAGATCAATAAGGAGCTTTGGCAAGGTTGGGTCAATTCATTCTATAGTCCGATCAAACCGATTAGCCTTGGATTGGAATATGTGTATGGTGAGCGTAAAGCTGTAGTATCTGCACCAAATGGTTCTAACACAGGTGAGGATAATCGTGTAAGTGCTGTAGCAATTTATAATTTCTAAATTATTCAAACTTGAATGATGATAAAAAGAGCGATTTTTCGCTCTTTTTTTATGGGATGGTTTTAGAGAATGTCAGAATAGATCCTAGAAAAAATAAAAATATAAAAGTACTATGAGATCTTGTTTTACTTTACATTCTCATCTACTAGGAGAAGGCGCGTTTCGTGTACGAATTAGATTGCAAATTACTCAGTATTTTTTTTCATGTTTACAAATTTAAAAGTGTCTCGGTTGCTGCTGAACAATTGCAGATGAGTCAACCTGCTGTAAGTAATATTCTTAATAAAATTCGACAACATTATAACGATCCGCTTTTTTTAAGAATTGGGAATGAAATGATCCCGACGGAATTATCAAAGCAATTATTCCCATTGGTCAGTGAAGCATTAAGTAAAGTTGAAGCGATTAATAATTTTACGATCGATTTTGATGAATCTATATCAGATCAACAATTCACCTTGGCGATGACTGATGTTTCGCATTTAGTATTACTGCCTAAGATTTCCCAATATCTAAAAGCAAAAGCATCTCATGTCAGATTAAATGTGCGTCCAATAACTTCTGAAACAAGTTATCAAATGGCAAATGGTGAAATTGATCTTGCATTAGGATTTCTGCCTCATTTGGAAAATGGCTTTTATCAACAAAAACTATTCGAGCAATATTATGTTGTAATTGCAGCAAAAGATCACCCTCGTTTAACGGGAGATTCAATCAGCAAAGAGCAGTATTTGGCAGAATCACACATTGATATTGATGCGGGAATGGGGCATTACCATATTGAAAATGAGCTGTTAAACCTTGAACTTAAAAGAAATATTTTAATGCGATTACCAAGTTATCTTGGTGTTGGTCTTGTTGTTCAAGAAACTGATGCGATTGCTACAGTGCCTTACTATCTAAGTGAAGTTTTATTATCACGAGGCAATTTAAAAATCTTTGATGCACCTATTGCTTTCCCGACATATGGTGTTAAACAATACTGGCATATGTCCTGTCATCATAAGACCAGCCATCAATGGCTTAGACATATGTTTCATGAAATCCTTGTAAAATAACACTCATAAATACTCTATGAGCAAGCGATTGGGGTTATATAGGTAGGCTATTCCTTAAATAAAAAATAGCCTAAGCTCTAAGCATCGTTATTAATTTTTAACTAAACCGCCATCCACTATTAAATTTTGACCAGTGACAGCTTTGGAGTACGGTGACAAAAACATTAAAATGGCTGAAGCAAACTCATCAGGAGTGACTACTTTACGCAAGGGGGTAGCGGAAGCAATATAATCAAAAACTTCCTGTGGCGTGCTTTTACTTGCATCAGTTTGTTGAAGTAATCCACCAGACAACATATTGACATTAATTCCAAACTCACCTAATTCATGAGCACATGTTCTCGTCAATGCGAGAAGGGCAGATTTTGCAGTAGTATAGTCATGATATGGCACAACAGGATTTTGCACCAAGTTTGTTCCTATATTCACAATTCGACCGAATTGATTAGCTTTCATGTCGGCTAAAGCAGCTTGAGTGGTATTGAGGGCAGCTTTAACAGCACCCTCAAACTGAGTGTGCATATCATTCCACTGTATTTGTGAAATATTTGGTCTTGCATCCCCGTTAAATTTAAAACTAACGAGTGCATTATTCACAACTGAATGAATAGCTTCACCAAAGTGCAGTTTGGCAGCGTTAAACATTTTTGAAACTTGCTCTGCATCAGTAATATCTGCTTGATAACTAAATACTTGATCAGGATGTGAAAGTTTTAATGTCTTAGCAGACTCATGACTACTATGATAATTGACAACGACACGAGCGCCTTCGCTCAATAATGCCTTGGTAATAGCCAAGCCAAGGCCTCGTGCCCCACCTGTAATGAGTACAATCTGTTCGTTTATTTTCATTTACACACAATCATTAAGACTTGGTGAAGATTGTATTTAAATAATAAGTAACTTCAACCTTTGATAAAGCAAAATATTTATTTTTGAAATGAAATTTCTAATAGTTTGTGATGAATAAATCTGAGCTTGTCTAAGACTTTATCTGATAGCGTAAATGGGTATGCATCATCTAAACCCATACTGCGATTAAGTGCATTTAAGTTAAAAGTGATAATTAACCAGTTTTGTAAAACAGTTTCAAAGTTTTTAGCACCAATCGGATTTTCTTCGATCGTCATACTTGGGAGATCAGCACGTTTAGATTGAACACTCAGACCCGCATAATATGCTGTTTCTAAAGTATCCATCATATGTAAATAATGTGCCCAGGTTTCTGCCCAATCTTCCCATGGGTGAGCACTGGCATAGGAGCTAATAAAATTTTTCTGCCAGTCTATAGGTGGACCTTCGTGATAATGTCGCTTTAAAGCTTCGGCATAATCTTGTCGTTCATCTCCAAATATTTTTCTAAACTCATCAATGAGATCTGGTCGAAGATGTTGAATGAGATCGAAATAGTAATGCCCGCTTTCGTGGCGAAAATGACCGAGTAGGGTTCGATAGTTTTCACCCATTTTTATTCGGGTTGTTTCGCGGTATACGACGTCTGCTTCGCTTGCATTTAATGTAATTGTACCTTGAGCATGACCAGTTAAAACAGGAAGATCTGGTTCGGGCATCAAAAAATTAAATCTAAGTCCAAATTGATCTTGATCATTTTTTTTTGGTCTCGGCATGATATTTAGTTGTTGCATCATATAAAGGAAACGACGCTTCGCATGCTCTAATCTGCTCCAATAGATGGTGTGATCAGGATTATTTAAATTTGGAATAATAGAGGTTAGTTTGCAAGAGTCACAGTAAATATCAGAACTTTCTGCAGGAATCATCCAATTGCATACATGATGATGCAAATAATTAAAACAGGGTTTATAGAGTTTATTTTTGAATTTGGGATTAATAGATTTCCACAACTGACTAGTATGTTTATGGAAACTGCCCATTTCTTTTTCTTCTACAACATATCCTAAATTAATTCCACAATGAGTACATGTAGAATTCATAAAAAAGATTTGCCGATTGCACTGCGCGCAAGAAAAATATTTCATAAAAATTATTCATTTTTTTGAGATTATACCATTGCTTTTTTCAAAAAAAAATTTGTGTTTCTCAAATTAAATAATGAAAATTAAAAGCAAGAAAAATGATGAACAATAAGTAATCAACGTATTGAATTTGTAAATAGCAGTATAATTAAGATCATTTAGTTACTGTATAAAATAAAATCAATTTTATTAAAAAATAGTGTGATGTAAATCACAATATATTGAAATATATGATTTTTAATCTAAAAAAATCTTGATTAGAAAACTAAATGATCGTTTAATGCTATCAAGTAAAATTTCTTTAAATCTATGGGTATTTTGTATATGCAAACTCAGATTATCTCAAAAAAAACCTTGAATAATACGATCACTTCAGAAAGCAATATAATTAAAATTGTTGAAGACTCAGTTGTAATGATCGACGTGGCTCCTGAAGATGTTCAAGAGCTGATTGTGAATGATAATCAGGTCATTATTAAACTTAATAATGGGGAAACAATAACCCTAGAAAACTTCAATTATGAAACATCTGATTTAGTTTTCCGTAACCAAAATAGTGAGATGTTTGTTCTTGATTTCAAAAATGTAGAATACAACCCTTTAGAAAGCATAGAAGCGTTACTAGAAGGTGGTGCTGGAACTGGCGCTACAATCTTAAATAATTGGTTAGCTGGTGGTGCACTTGCACTAGGTGCAGTTGGAGTTGGCGTTGCTGTATTTGATGCTGCTAATGGATCAAGTGACACAAAACAACCTTCTAAAGATCTCAGCAAATTAGTTGATGCAATTAATGATGCTAAAAATTCATTAAATCAATTGGATGGAGATGAAAAACAGCGAGTTGAAAATGCTATTAATGATGCAGAAGCTGTTTTAAAAGACCCAGAATCAAGTCAAGAATTACTTGACCAGACGGCTGATGATTTAATTGCTATTGTTGAAGATGCTTTAAAAGATCAAGAAGCTAAAGATGCTGCTAAATTAGAAGAAGCAATTAATAATCTTGAAGCTGATTTGGAAAATGCAAAGGATAAGTTGGAAAATGAAGATCCAAACGATCCATATACTGATGAAACTAAATCAGAACTAGAAAAAGAAATTGAAGAAGCTCAAAAGCTTGTAGATGATTTTAATAATAATATTGGTAATAAGCCAAGTATTGACGATGTAAATAATGCTCGTGATGAACTGAATAATGCTGTTGATAATCTAAAAACTGAATCACAGCAAGAATTTGAAAACATGCCTGCAACTGAAGAGGATTTAGCCGCGCTTGAGACGAAGGCGAAAGACCTTCAGACTAAACTTAATGAAAATGCAAAGTTAGAAGAGTCAGCAAGATATACTGATGAAACACGTG
>NZ_JBWYIP010000023.1:0-8925 GCF_056783825.1 Acinetobacter sp. 24-47-39 | reverse complement strand
TCCCCAATTTCTGCGGACAACTTTTGGGATAAGTTTTAATCAATTTTGTACGCCTTGGCTCACATTCATTCAGGTATTTTGCGTCTATACCAATCCCCCTCAATTTTCTATGATGAACACATAGAGAGCAGGATGCTCCAGATAACAATAAGAAATCGTAGCAATGGAATATGCAGGTACGACAGGAGTTATACCAACGCATCAAAGACATAAAAAAGCCCAACAGGATGTTGGGCTTTTTTATGTCTTGAATTTGGATTTCGTATAAGAGATTTGATGTTAAATGTATTAATTAAACGTATAGTTTTTTAATAGAAAAACAACCAAAATTTTGAACTATATTCCCCCTCTTTTAAAATCACCCCCAAGATACTTAATAAATTTTACGAAACAACTAAAACCACAGATAACATTGATAACATATTTTTTATATAAAATTATATAAAACAATAAATTACTAAATATTAAGTATTAAAAAAAACTATTCAATTATATTAATCATTAAAAAAATCTCTTTTTATTTATTAAGTTGTAATATTTATTGCAATTCATTAAGTTTATATGCACCACTAAGTTTTTGAATTTTAATTTAATTCGCTATATCTTAAGGACATGTTTAACGATATGGAGTTAAGTGATGAGTGCAAAGCAAAGAGCAGCACGGTCAAGAAAAATAGCAAAGACTTATAAAGAACGTCGTCAAAATTTGTGGCCAGAATTAACTGATGATGACTTTTGGTCTAAAGATAATAAGGGCTTTGTATGCATACCAAGATGTATGCCTATTATTATGCTGATAATGGACTATTTCTCTCCCAATAAGCCGTTATCTAAAACATATTTTTCTCTCTGGTGTCGCTGTTTTGATGAAATGCTTGTAAGAGCAGACAACCAAATTGTATTGGCGATGGAAGCAGGCTTTAGCGGTGAACGTCAGGTAACAACGTGGAAGTCGAGGGTAGATAAGCTTGAAGAACTAGGCTTTATTAAAAAGAAAAAAGGGTTTGATGGCGAAATGATCGTATTGCTAAATCCTTTTAAAATTATTCTTGGATTATTTGAATCTGAGAAAAACACACCATCTCTTCTGTTCTTAAAAGATGCTTTAGAAACAAGAGTTTTAGAAGTTGGATCTAATGACATCATTAATTTAAGAGATATTGAAGAGGATGAGGGATAAGTGGAAATATTATGGGAATTAATTGAAGAGAATCTGCGTCAATTAGATGCAGGCAAAAAGGCATCTCGAGTCCTAGTGGGGACGCTAACACCTACACAATTAAGTATGTTGAATGAGAAACGTAGCAGTCTCGGTTTTCCATTAGTAAGTGGAGAAATGTTTTTCATTGGTAGTCATATTTATGATAGTCGGTGTAAAAGGGATAATTATTCTGTAGATGATGTCTTAGCTCAATTAAAGGGTGCTTTGAGTGATAGTTCAATCATTCAAATTAGAAGTGGGGGAAGATCAACAATCTTACAAAGTACTGAATATAGAAAAGATGCTTATGAGAATGAATTTGTAATAGATGAAGTGATTTTTGAGTGTACTAGCAAGAATCCATTAATAGAAATTTATTCTGTAATTCCAAAAGGAGATAAAAACAAACCACCAAAAAAATAAGGGATTGTTAAATTAACAATCCCTTTATGGACATTGCTTATAACACAATGTCATATAGCATTCGCCTGGGTAGCATATATATCCAGCGCACCAACACTATATGCATATACTATAGCGTTAAAGTATATAAATTGCTAGTAACCTTACTTTTTCTTTTGTTTATATTCGTTTAATTTTTTTCCGCATTCAGAAGACTTATTCCGAGTGCCATCTGATATAGCAGCTTTCATATTTTCTTTTTCATCTTTACGACCATCTGCATATCCTGCTTCATAGCCAACTGCTATACCTATTTCATAGACTTGCTGCATTAAGTCTGTAAGTTTTTTCTGTTGTTCTACAGGAGTAATATCATTCTGCTGTGGAGTTTTCATATTTAATTCTCGCTTTCTCTCTCAACGCATCACGCATTTCATTAGTGAACTTGAGCTTTGGTTTATTTTCAAAGTCTTTAGATTTCGTAGGTTTAGCCTTCTTTATCACTTTAAATTGAATAATATTGTCAGTCATAACTATTCCATCTCAGAAATTAAGAAATTTGACAAAATACACATTACTTATATAATTTATATTTGTCAATATAAGTTATATAAGGTTTTAATAAATTGGCTAGACCACCATATAGAACAGATGACATTCAAGTTGAAGTTAAATCTGAAGTTCAAGTAACAAGATCGGATACCGCATCTGTAAGAAGAGCAATACAAGATATAAATAGGCAAATTGATAAAAGACGATCAAATATTGATGCAGTTTTAAGAGATGCAAGGACTTTAGATACTTCATCAGTAACGCAATTAATAACAGAGCGTGAAAATCTAAATCAATTGCATGAAAGATCTCAAGAATTACAAAATCAGTTGATTTCTAATGTGCCATCATCTTCAGCCAGTCTTTCTACTCAAGAAAAAAGGGAAATAGCTGGTCTTTACCGATCAGGTTTATATACTCAGAAGCAGTTAGCTGATCAATATGGGGTTACGCAGTCTGCTATTAGTCAAAGTGTAAGGAATAATGAAGATTAATAATTTTTCCTAAAATTAACATAATACACCTTATGCGAAATCAAAAATGGGAGCTTACAGCTCCCATTTTTACTAGTTTTTTTTAATTTTAAGCATTTTGAACTGTAAGTTTTAAACCCAAAGCATTCACTACACGATTGATCGTATCAAAACGAGGTGCAGAGTCATGACGAAGTGCTTTATAAAGTGCTTCACGTCCAATACCAGCCTCTTTAGCAATTTGCGTCATTCCTCTTGCTTTAGCGATTACACCAAGCGCATGAGCTAATTCAGCAGGATCATTATCTTCAAGAACCATATTGAGATACATCACAATATCTTCTTCAGTTTTAAGTGATTCAGCCATATCAAAACTTGGTAAATCAGCGACCTTAACCATTTTTAATCCTCCAATGTTTTAGATAATTTGACTGCTCGCTTGATATCATCTTGCTGTGTAGATTTATCACCGCCACCTAGCATCACAATCACAACATCACCATGTTGGATATAGTACATTCTCCAACCCGAACCGAAGAACTCTCTCATTTCCCAAACACCTTCTTGGAGAGGTTTAATGTCTCCCCAATTTCCACGCTGAACTTTATCTAATCTACGGTTCAAGCGAATACGGGTCATATTGTCTTTAATGTCATCTAACCATTCATCAAATTCAGGCAGACGTTTAATTTCAATCATGAGGCTTCCTTCTGTTCTCACTTAATTGTATTCGATCGAATACATTAAGCAAGTATTTTTCCTCTCGATTCATATACAAAATTTGTAAATTTCGCATAAGCGCCATTATGTTAAATCGGGGGTATAATTAGTTAATCTTATATAAATACTTTGAACATGACTGTAGTAGAAAAAGTAGTACCTGTCATATTTAGACATGTAGATAAAAATATTGAAATATTAGTTTTTAGACATCCTATTGCAGGCATTCAAATTGTAAAAGGTACTGTTGAAGCTAATGAAAATCTAGAGAATGCAGCTATACGAGAGCTTTTTGAAGAGTCTGGAATTTCATCTGCAAGTATTGACTCATATCTCGGGTTACATTATCCATCTGAATTAGGACCTAATTGGCATGTGTTTGTGTGCCATACGACAGAAACATTAAAAGATAATTGGACGCATTTTTGTAATGATGATGGTGGGCTAGAATTTGAATTTTTTTGGCATCCTCTTACTGAAGAGCCAACGAATGAATGGCATCTACTTTTTAAAGAATTACTAGAGTTTATAAAATCAAGCTATTAAATTTCCCTAAAATTAACATAATACACCTTATGCGAAATGCTTGAATTTTTCCTATAAGCATCAATATCTTAACTAAAGCCGTTCCAGTAAACAGCGCACTGGAACGGCTTTTTTGTGATTTGTCACGTTCCACGTCTATTCTTTGATCTTTGTTTCACAACTTTGTGTAGTTTTATTTAACCATTTGGTAGGAAGAATCGGCTCAGGAAGCCACGCTTTTTAGGCTCAGGTTCAACATGCTCAGGAACAGGGATTCTCTTACTTGGTGATGGGATTTCACCCTCAACTTCAACAGGTGTTTCTACTTCTGCAGTCTCTGGAGGTGTTGGATCTTCTATTTTGTGGGCTTTGGGAGCCTCCAATAACCGTTGCATAGTCTCGATCTGATTTTGATAGAAAGATTCACGATCTTTCGCATCATCAAGCTGATTTTTCAGCATGTCTATCTGCTGTCTAAGTAGTAAAATTTCTGCCGAATTTGGACTGTCTACTTTTACAGAATCTTTTACATCCTGTTTTTTAATAGGTTCTCCAAAAACACGGATAGCTTCTGCTAAATCAATCTTATTGTCAGAATTTTTACTTAAAACTCCTTTCTTTATATTGTTGTAAATTGTTTGTCTATTGATGTTGTAAAGCTTGGAAAGTTCAAGAACTGTAAGGGTTTTCATCCTATAAACCTATGCCTAAACTTGTAAAAATTTACTGCCTATTAGACTGCCTAATAGACAAATGATCAAGTCTAAATTTTAGGCAGATGTAAAACCAACTTTTTCAAGGTAAGGGAGTAACTCTTCGAATTTTTGGGCATCTTTAAGCATTTCGGCAATGCGAACAGCAAACTGTTCAAAGGTTTCTGTCCCTTGAGAATAAGTATTCATTTCAGGAAGTCTAGACAGTTTATTGGCAAACAGATGTCGTTGAGGATCTGTTATTTTCGAGAAAATTTCAGATGAATTCTTTGTATTAATTACTTTCGCAGATGCATCCCTTTTTTGTTTAAAGGAGAAAGAGAATCCTGCGATAGAACGTCCTTTTTTATGTTGTTCATATTTAGCTTTTATATCGGTGAACTCATTTATCTGATTTAGGGCAAAATCTAAAACGTATGTTTTGAAATTACTCATCGTTTTATATTGATGAGCTTCAACACCTAGTTGTTGTCTAAATAGAGCTAGATCGAAAATAGGTGTTTTACCTGCGGATCGCCATTGAATTAATAATTCATAAAGCCGAATAGCATAAGAGCTAGTCAATCGTGAAACTTGCTCTAACTCATATTTAGTGAAGTTCTCTTCTAGTCTTGTAATAAGAGGAACAATATCTTGAGTGAACCTTAAGAAAACAATACCTGATTGAGCCTCATAACCAATTTTATCAACCCAACGGCAATGGAAGCTACGATCTTTACCTGTTTTAGGGTTGATATCATGGTATGTGACATATCGATCAAATAAGCTTTTTGAAGCATCTCGAAGCACAGTATAGGCAGTATGCTTTTCAACATTAAAAGTATTTATATAACTACTAGCATGCACTTCCAATAAGCTATTTTCTGTTATTCCATGACCTGTTTGTCTTGCTTCAGCAATAGCTAAAAGAATTAAACGTTGTTCAACAGTGTCTAAGGTATAGCTTGCTTGAATTAAAGCATTATCCTTTACTATTAATTCACTCATTTCTAATAATAAATTTATAATTAAACTAGGTTGTACAATAGACTATCTAAATATCAATGTCTATATAATTTATTAAGGTCGATAAACCTAGCTTTAAGGTCGATAAACCTAGTTTAATAGGTCGATAAACCTAGTTTAATAGGTCGATAAACCTAGTTTAATAGGTCGATAAACCTAGTTTAATGTCTTCTGAAATGCTTGCTATTAAAGGATTTCAGTTCACTTAAAAGCCTTAAAAGCATTAAAATAATTAAAAGCCTGAATTATGAAAAATTGCCCTTGGTTTTCGCTTCGCTCAAACTCTATTGAACTTCGCTTGCGCTCAGTTCGTCGGGGCAATTTTTTCTCTAATCTCTTTGTGAATTCTATAAAAACAAAAGCATTCGGAATTCGCTTCGCTCATATAATTTTTTATGCTCGCTTCGCTCGATTTAGAAGCTACTTTTTGTCATATGATTTTATTTCTAGCTAAATTTTTATAAATAATGCTTTTTCAGAGGGGGGAGAAATCAATTTTTCTGTGTGTCGCTCGTAGACACTCGCTTATATCCTCCTTATTGCTTCTTATTTTTCGTTTTTAGCCCTGTTTTCGTTTTTTAGCTAGAGAACAGTGTTTTTATTTTAACTGCGCTTAAATCGCATTCTATGCGTATTTATTAAGGGTTAATTTTTTCAAAATTTGCTCCGAGGGCTTTTTCATTTTTGATCAGCAGATCAGGAATGCACGCTTACTCGTTTCTCTGGAGAGAAACAAAATTGAGTTGTTAACCAAGCATTCTCTGTACGTCAATTTAGCCAGGTAAATCTCTTTTGGTCTCGGCACATGCCGAATATTTTTCTCACACACCACGCATCTATCGATGACATCGCTCAAACCCTTACTGTGCAATGGTTACAGCAATTTTTAGTAGTCTGAAAATCATGTACTTAAAAATAGGGTGTTTTTGAGATAAGTGACTGTATTTTATATAATTATTTTGTACACGTAATTGTACAAAAAAAATGCTATTTTTTTCTTTAAATATCTGATAAAAAATAATAAAAGTTTGTACAAATTTATTTTTTATTTTGTACATTTTTATGACTATATTTTTATGTATATATCTGAAATATAAATATATTTTTTTGTACAAAATAAAATGGTGTGAGGTTTTTCATTCTATGGGCAATAAAGTCAAAACTTATGCGGTAAGGTTACTACCTGAGATTGCTGAATTTTATGATCAATTAGCAGAATCAGAGGGGATTAGAACCAGTAAGTTGTTCAGTAAGATTTTATCTAATCATTTTCAGTCTAATGCTGTAACTCAACAGGCTAATCGAATTGAAAACCTTGTAGATAGGCTAGAGCAGCGTTTAGATGATTTCGAGCTGAAAAATAGTTTATCGGAGAAGTATTATGAGGATTTCAGTACAACATACATGATGTTGGTATGGCTGATGATGAAAAATGATGCCTCTAAAGATGAAATAAGAAATATGCAGAGCAAAGGTAATGCATACGCTGAAATAAATTTTTCTAAACAGGATTAAGTAATGGACAATATTATTCAGTTATCTAAACCATGTACGCTTTGTGGCAATAGGCAGAATGTTAAGTTGTTTGCTGAGCTAATGCTTTGTTCTCAATGTCAGCAAAATATTAGGATTACTAATCCTGGTATGTTTGCTTCAAATGAACAGATCGAACAAAAAACTCAGGATTAACCTGAGTTTCGCATAAGGTGTATTATGTTAATTTTAATTATTCTACATAGTTACATCTGTGCCTTATCTTCCCAAAATTTTGCTTTATCTAAATTTTTTTCTACACCTATTCCATATCGATACATAAATTCAAGATCCCTCATAGCCTCTTTACTGCCAAGAGACGCAGCTTTTTTAAATAAATCTAATGCCTTAGCAGTATCTTCAGTAACTCCCTCACCATTACGATATAAATTAGCTAAACCCACCATAGAATCAGTATGATTTAAGTCAGATCCTTTTGAGAACCACACAAAAGCTTTCTTATAATGTTCTTCAGCATCAGTTGGGTCCATATCTTCAACTAAACCAGCATATGTCGCATACCCATCACCAAGCCAATACATTGCATCGATATTGCCACTTTCCGCTGACTTAATAGCCCAGCTTTCGGCTTGAGCTTCATCTTCTTCAATACCGTAACCATGTATATATACATCGGCTAATTCTAATTGTGCTGATGAATCACCATTTTCAGCCTTTGTTAATAACTCATTTGAAAATGTTGGATTTGCCAAAGTTTCCATAGAAAAGATCAGTCCTAGAGCAATAGATGCAAGTTTGAAAAATTTCATTTTATGCCTTCAAATCAAAGTTATATTTAATTCGTTATGTTATTAATAATACTTTATTAAGATGAAAAATTAGAGTGATTTAACATAATGGCGATTATACGAAATTTTTAAATTTCTTTAATTATCATAAGGATAATCTCATTTTTTAAATTTCGTATAACGTGCATTATGTTAATTTTAGGGAATCTAACCGTTTCTTACTTATTTAAATTTTGGAAAAATGTAGGCTATTTATGTCATTTGACTTCGTAAAAATCTTTAAAGAAATTGATCTTCATAAAAATGATCTAGATATTGATAATTTCATGACAACGATCATCAATCATTGTCATGAAATGCAGCCAAACAAAAGTTGGGACCTATTCAAAGAATTAGATTACACAACAGAAGTTAAAAGTTTAGCAGCCCACGTAATTGACTCTTTAGAAAAAGAGGCTTCTCCCTTTATTGAGCAAGGGTTTTGGTTTGGTCTTTCTGATAATGGATATCTATATTTTGCAGTATCAGATCAATACATTGCAGAAGAAGATAACTTAGATTGGATGTCTGAAGCTAGAACATACTATCCTGAGCAAGGCACTTTTAGCTCTGAAATTTTACGATCTATTGAAGATTTAGCAGATGAAACAGAACTGGATAATTATGCTGAATATCCTTTGTTCTTAGCTTATGCACTTAAACTGGCACAAGCGTCAATGAATCATTATAAAACCGCTTACCCAGAAAGAAAGGTTGGGTACTCTATTGGATATGATTCAGGAGATTTTATTACTGGAGGATGGATCTAATCCCCCCATTTAACATAATGGGCGTTATGCGAAATGCAATCAAAATAATGATTTAAAATCAATAACTTAAAAATTTTCACCCACCCTGAAAAACAGAAAAAAATCGACTTGGAAACATGTCGGTTTCTTTTTGAGCAAATTTGTCATTTTTTGCCAATAAAATTGGTTAAAAAGCGATCAAAAACCG
Source organism: Acinetobacter sp. 24-47-39 (assembly GCF_056783825.1). Classification (NCBI taxonomy): domain Bacteria; kingdom Pseudomonadati; phylum Pseudomonadota; class Gammaproteobacteria; order Moraxellales; family Moraxellaceae; genus Acinetobacter; species Acinetobacter sp. 24-47-39. Next base: position 56 of record NZ_JBWYIP010000023.1, on the reverse strand, counting down.
CAATTCCCTATAAGATATATGCCTTTTAAGATCAAATTCATCCCCAATTTCTGCGG
>NZ_JBWYIP010000022.1:0-18637 GCF_056783825.1 Acinetobacter sp. 24-47-39 | reverse complement strand
TGGTAGTGTGGGGTTACCCATGTGAGAGTAAGTCATCGCCAGCTCATTATTCTAAACACCCCCTTCAATAGAAGGGGGTGTTTTTTTATGCAGTAAAGAATGAATTAAAGATATAAAAATAAAAGCCCTCATTAGAGGGCCTTGTATCAAATAATAGATTAAAGTTGTCGTCGAGCGTGTTTTAACGCAGTTCTTAGGCCTTCCTCTACCGTTGGATGGTAGAAAGGGTGATCTAGAATTTCATCAACAGTAAGATCACTGGAGATAGCCCAAGCGAGCAAATGTGCTAAATGTTCTGCTGAATAACAAAGAAATTCTGCTCCGAGAAGTTTACGTGAGTGTCGATCGACATAAACCTCTACAGCCCCAATATTTTGTCCATTTACAATCGCTCGTCCTTGCTTTTCGTAGGATACGATACCTGTAACGAACTCATGATTGGCTTTACGCAGTGTTTGATAATTGGAGCCGATCCCTGCCATTTCTGGCGAACTAAACATAATACCCAATGGGGTAAGACTTTTTTTCTGACTCGATTGATGTTGATTGAGGCAATTATGAACCGCCAATTTACCTTCATAAGACGCTTCATGCTGGATAGGCGTTGAAGTAAATGCATCACCTACAATGTAAATGGGGTAGTCACCAAGCTGTTTAGTGGTTGGATCAACAGGTAGTTGCTTTAGATCAATAAATTCATCATTTATATGTTGAATATTTAACGTATCTAAATTCGTAGTACGACCAGTCGCAGATAATAGGTAATCAACTTCTATAGCTTTATTGCTACCATTTTCGATAAAGTTAATTTGAACCTTATCTTCGCCTAATTTCTCAACCTGCTCGGGTAAAATCTCATATTTGATATTTAATTCTTTTGAGAATATTTCTTGAGCAAGCGTTTGTAAGTCTGGGCTAGTCAATGAACCAATTTTTTTACTGCGAGCAAAAACTGTTGTTTCTACACCTAGACGCTGCATGGCTTGTGCAAGTTCGATTGCAATGACACCGCTTCCAATTACAGCTAAACTTTTTGGTAAAGTAGGTATTTCAAAGACTTGATCAGAAGTTAAATATAAATGACCAAGTTTTTGTTGCCAATTTTGATTTACTGTTGGTCTTGAACCAACAGCGATAATGAACGATTTAGCTTGGTATTTCTTATTATTAACATTGATTGTGTTTGCATTTACAAATGTTGCGCGACCTGAAATTTTGTGCGCTGTAGGCCATGAATTAACGTCCTTCAATGTTGCTTTAGTAAATCGATCACGTAATTGCTGTACATGTTGCATAACATCTGTAGTGTCAATTTGAGAAGAAATTTTTAGCCCAAGTTGTTCTGAAGTTCTCGCATTATAGGCAAGATTAGCTGATGAAATTAGAACTTTACTCGGCATACAACCTACTCGAGCACAAGTGGTATCCCACGGACCGTCGTTCACAACAAGTATATTTTGTGTAGTTTTAATGGCTTCTTTATAAGCTGAAATACCAGCAGTACCAGCTCCAATAATAATGATATCGTACATATTGTATTGAATAAGAATGAGTTGAATTCACTATATAAAAAAACCTTCGATGAAGAAGGTTTTTTTTCAAATTATTACACTTAAACCTTTAACTTTTGGTGATATCCACATTATTGAAAATTTGTATTATTTAAAACTAAGTATTTTCATGGTTGTTATTGAAAGAAGATGAAAGAAAAAGGCGCTTGTGCGCCTTTAAAATGAATAAGATATATTCATCTTACAATGATGTACCTGCATGCACACCAACAGTTGGTTTTACATTCATCGATGTGCAACCGAATAAAAGAAACGAACAACATAATGCAATACAAATTTTATTCATGAATGAGTCCTAATGAATTTGCTTTATTAAATAGTAACGTAGAACGACTACCTGACTTACATACTAAAAGTATAGGTTTAGGTAGACTATTGTAATACTTCGCAAACTCATGAACATCTGCATCTGTTATTTGACCTGAAATAACAGGTTGGTAAATCAAACTGATTTTAGACTTTTCGGCTAAAGCTCTTAATTCACTTGCAGTTGTTTCGTTACCTGATTCTTGATCAGGACGGTTAACGATCACAGACTTAAATCCCTGCTGCATTAAGGCATTGAATTTTGTAGACGTCATATGGCCCGATACACTCACAGATGGATTAAGTGCTTTACTGAGCGGTTCTGATGCTGAATGACTTAGCGTTACGATACTAAAAATGAAGGTGGAAAGGATGAATCTAAACCACATCTTAGTCATCAAGCAAATCCATTTGTTTTGCTAATTGGTAGAGATTGTTAGAGCGATTTCCCGTACGACAGAACATTAATACTGGTTTTGGTAGCTCATTGAAATGATTTGCAAAAGTACGAACATCAAGCTCAGTAATTTGACCTGCAACTACAGGTTGATATACATAATCTAAGCCTTGAGCGCGTGCAGCTTCTTCAATTTGGGCACTTGTTGGCTGTTCTGGTCCGCCTTCCATATCGGGGCGATTATTAATCACAGATTTAAATCCTTTTTCAACAACTTGAACTAAATGTTCTGGCCCAATTTGACCAGCAAAACCTACATTTTCACTCATTGCGTCACTCCCAAAATAAATTAAAAGACTATGCTACTATCATAGCATCTCGCTCTGATATGAGCTGTGATCGACACAAAAAATTTAAAATAAAAATCGTATGAATACATGCATGGAGCACCTATGTACGATTACACCGTAGAGCCGCTGTACGTACAAAAAGCAAATGAATTGATCGCTGCTGACCTTTATTTGCCTGTCAAAGTTAAAAGACCTCCTGTGCTTATTATGGCGCATGGTTTTGCAGGATTACGTCAATTCAAATTAATCCAATATGCGCAACGTTTTGCTCAAGCAGGTTTTGCGGTTGTACTCTTTGACTATCGTTGTTGGGGAGGCAGTACGGGTAAACCAAGAGAAATGGTCTCTGTCCGTCAGCAGCTAGAAGATTGGTATGCTGTGATTGCGCATATCAAATTATTCCCTTTGGTTGATGGGCACCACCTTTTCTTATGGGGAACGGGTCTGAGTGGCGGATATGTTCTAAAACTTGCATCTGAGTTAAATGGGATTTGGGCTGCAATAGCGCAAGTACCCTTTGTGGATGGAAATGCCAGCGGTAAAATATATCCAATTCAACATATGGCGCAGGCTTTAAAGTTATCGAGTCAGGATTTAATGGCAGCCAAAGTTGGACGTATTGGAAAAACAATGCCTGTCGTTCATCCCTATGCATTAAGTTTCTACCCGAGTCAGGATAGTTATCAAGGGTATATGTCGATCGTCGATTCAAACTATTATTGGAGCGGTGAGGTGCCTGCAAGAGCTATGTTAGACGTCATACGATTTCGACCGATTACTACGGCAAGAAGTATTAAAATTCCTGTGTTATTTATAGCTGCCAAGAAAGATGCAATTATCCCCATAGAGATTAGTCGTGAAACTGCAACCAATATGGCACCTTATGTGGAATACCATGAGTGGAATATGACACATTTTGATATTTATCAAGCAAATTGGATGGAAAGCGCAATCAAGCTTCAATTAGAATTCTTAGATCAAAATAGAGGAGTAAACTCATGATTGTTGTTTGTCCATCTTGTGGCGCAAAAAATCGTGTACCTGAAGATAAAATCCAATCTCAGCCGAATTGTGGTCAATGTCATGAGCATTTGATTCCGCTTGCCCCTATTGAGCTGAATGAGCAAAACTTTAGTAACTTTATTACCAACAGTGATTTACCAGTATTGATTGATCTTTGGGCAGAATGGTGCGGACCTTGTAAAATGATGGCACCGCATTTTGCTGAAGTAGCTAAATCAAATCCGCATGTGGTTTTTGCGAAGATAGATACTGAAGCGAATCCGCGTTTAAGTGCTGCCTTTAATGTTCGTAGTATTCCAACGTTGGTATTGATGAATAAAACGAATGAAATTGCTAGAATAAGTGGTGCATTACGTGCAAATCAATTACAAGATTGGTTAGATCAGCAATTAAATACTTAACCAATAGGCCAATATTTGGAGTAACTGTGTCAGATTCTCAACTTAAGCCAGAAGGTACATTATCCCTTCAAACCATTGCTATGCCTGCAGATACCAACTGGAGTGGGGATGTTTTTGGTGGTTGGATTGTTTCACAAATGGATTTGGCTGGAGCTATTCATGCAGAGCGTTATACAAAAGGTCGCTGTGCAACCATTGCAATTAATCAAATGACATTCCTTGTGCCTGTTAAGGTAGGTGATGTCATTAGTTGTTATACTAAAATTTTAAAGCTCGGAAATACCTCAATTCAAATGCAAATTGAAGTATGGGATAGTCACGACTCTTCACGTCCAGCGAAAAGAGTGACAGAAGGTGTTTTCACTTTTGTTGCGGTGGATGTAAAAGGGGCAAAACGCCAGATTCCAGATGATGTTAAACAAAAGTTTCAAGAATCTCTAAGCATCTAATCACAAAAAATCCCAACATTGTTGGGATTTTTTATTAGGGAAACTTTTTTAGGATCAATATGATCATGAGCTTTATTGCTTAAGTTGAGATTTCGAAATCCAAGCCCAGAGCATTTCACATTGAATTGGTTCTTCGCCAGACTCATCTGTCACGATCACTTTGACAAGGGTCTCACCTTTTTCAGACTCTTGCATCTGTTTTTGTTGATCATCAGTCAATGTAGCGACTGCGGTCATCGCACCTTTAGATGGGCGTTTGAAATCTACTTTTAAACTTTTTATTAATACAATTGAGGTATCGGGTACATTCATGCCGGTAACAAAGCCTGTAGCTGTTTCAGCGATCAGCGCCATTGCGCATGCATGCACTTGACCAATATGATTTTGCATTGCTTTATGGTTTTCGATTTTAACGACAACTTTAGCATGACTAACTTCAAGATAACGTAATTTGGCAGTTCCCACCATTGGAACGACACGGCCAAAAGCTTTGCTCCATAAAGTACTACGGATACCTTGTGGAAACTTAGATGTCGCTTTTACTAACTTAGATAAACGATTGCCTTTTGCCATGATCAGTTCCTATGATGGAGCAAAGAGATTAGTCTTTGAAATTGTTAAATTGAAGTGGGATACCGAATTGTTGTTCTTTTAAGAACGCCATAACTTGTTGTAATGTATCGCGCTTCTTGTCAGTGACTCGGATTTTATCGCCCTGAATAGAAGATTGCACTTTGATACCACTTTCTTTAATGGCTTTATTAATTTTTTTTGCTGTATCAGAGTCAAGACCGTCTTTAAGTTTAATCACTTGAATGACATTTTTGCCAGATGCTGTCATTTTTTGCGGATCTAGTGCTTGAACGTCGACTTTACGTTTATAAAAGTGATTTTCCAGCATGTTGTAAACTTGCTCACATTGGAAGTCACTTTCAGTCGAGATCTTAATTTCTTTATTTTTTTCGTTTAATTCGATCGAAACGTCTTGACCACGGAAGTCGAAACGCGTTCCGATTTCCTTTTGTGTGTTTTGAACTGCATGATTTACTTCAAAAATCTCTAATTCTGAAACAATATCGAAAGATGGCATAGTTTAGACCTTTACAAATAGAAAGAATATCTGAGATGCTAGGGATGTTTTCTTCATTTGCCAAGTGTTGTTTACATCAAAGGAGTGCGCAATGATCCGTAAACAAGAAATTACAACATTTGAGTTCCCAGCTGACGCGATTATCTGGGATGTACGTGATACAAGTGCTTATGCTGAAGCACATGTGAAAGGAGCGGTGAACCAACCGATTTCCACACTTTCAGCAGATAGTCTGACTCAAGTTGCAGCGGATCAACCGATTTACATTTTATGTGGCGGCGGAAGTAAAGCACCACGTGCTGCAGAACTATTAGAAGGCTTTGATAGTTCACGTGAATATGTGGTCTTAATGGGTGGTACTCGTGCTGCTCGTGAGGCAGGATTACCTTTAGAGCAAGGTTAATCATGGTTGAAAAAAAGCGCCTTATGGCGCTTTTTTAGTTTCAATAAATCATGGTGATTGAGTTTTAGCCTGAAAATATGGCTTCTTTATTCTTACTTTCTTTCTAAATCGATGAACATTGAGTTTATTGAGTAAAGTTTCAGATACAGGGCATGCTGTTTTTAAGATTTGAGCCACTAGAATTTCAGCACACAAAGGAGCAAATAAAAAGCCTTTAGAGCCCAAACCTGAGAGTGTATAAATTTCAGTATCAGATTCAACCTGACCTAAAAGCGGAAAATAATCCTGACTTTGTGCACGAACAGAAGCTCTACCATGCCAAGAATGATGGTCAGGAAATTGTGCAGCAATATCTGGTGCGAAATCTGCAAGTAACCTGTAGTTATGTTCATGATCTTCATCAAGAACATCTTGATCATCTCGATTAGGGTAAAAAGAAGCACCTAAAATGATTTGATGATCATTTAAAGGCATACAGTAGCCACCATAGCTATATGCTTCATGTTTCTTGAACTGTGTGGATGAAACATGGTTAAACCAGCTAACTTGACCACGTATTGGTTTTAAAATCGGGAAATCATCAAAAAGATTCATACTTTCACGGGCACAACAAATAATCACATGGTCAAATTGATATTGTTGTCCAACATGATCTGTTATACCGACTTGATGATTGGCAAGTAGATCCCACGATTTGATTGTCGCTTGCTGAAATTCGATCAGTTCATTCGATAATATTTCTTTAGCCAAATCATGTGGTCTGATTGTTCCAGCCTGTTTCAAGGTGAGGAATGCTTGGTTGAACAGGCTGTTTTTAGCAGCACAATTTGCTTCGAGTATGTTTTCTGGATATTGATTTGCAAGATCGAGAAGTTCATCAGCGTGTTTAAGAGGGATTTGATGGACTTGCGCGGCGTCAAAGGCTTCAAATTTTGAATAATGGTTCATTGCATGTTGCCATGCTAATGTCATTAAATGATCGGCACTTTGTTCAATTGGACAGAGCTTGGGATTCAATAAAGCCAGAGGATTTCCTGACGCGCCACTTAATGGCTCATGGCGGTCAAATAGGCTGACGCGGTGACCTCTTAATGCAAAGGCATAGGCACAACTTAAACCCGCAATTCCAGCGCCTACAATGCCTATACGGCGTTGAGAACTTGAGTGTGGTTTGTATTGGTAATCTTCGGGAGAGAGCTCACTTTTTTCAGCCTCTTCGTCTAAAGGCAGTAAAACTCCCTTTAGCATTTCACGTTTGTGTCCGAACCCTTTTGGGCGTGTAATTTTCACGCCGTGTTTTTTTAATCCTCTTTTGAGGATTCCAGCAACACTGAAAGAGGCAAAAGTAGTTCCAATATCTGATAGTCGAATAATTTGATTCAGAACTTGATCTTCCCACATATCTGGATTACAGGCAGGAGCAAATCCATCTAAAAACCATGCATTGACAGTGCTAGTTTTGGCAATGACTGGAAAAACATCATGTGCATCACCTAACCAAATATCAATACTAAAACGCTCATCTGGAAAATGAAGGCGGTGGCATCCTGCAATCGGCAGTGGATATTGGGCAATGAGTTGATCTGATACATGTTTCAGTTCAGGCCAAGCATTTAAAGCTCGGATCAGATCAGCCTTGCTCAATGGAAATTTTTCCACCGTAATGACATGCAGTTGACTATGATTATTTGGACGAATTGATTGCCAAAGTTGCCAAAGGGTGAGGATATTTAAACCCGTGCCGAAGCCAGTTTCTCCGACTGTGAAATGTTCAAATGGTTTTAAGTCCGATAGGCGTTCATGTAGATCATTACCATTGATAAAGACATGACGCGTTTCAAGAAGGCCATTGGCTTTTGAAAAATAAACATCACCGAAAATTTTAGAAACTGGAATATCGATTCCATCAACGAGTTGCCAATCGAGATCAGCAGTTTGAATGGCCTGAGTCAAAATTTGAAACCTTTGAAAAGCGTGTCAGTGGTTTACCACTGACGACGTCGTTTTGTATAGATGTAACTGGCAATAATAAAGCCGACAAAAATACCGACAGCCATTGTTGCTGCACCGTACAAAAACATTTGAGCACTACGTTCACTTTGAAGCACCTGAATTTGTACACCTAAATTATCATTTTTTAGTTGTAATTCTTGATTCTGTGCTAAAGCTTCTAGGTTTGCTTTTTCAAGCTGTTGGAGACGTGTTGCTTGGTCTTTGACTAAAGCCTTTACTTTTGCTTCTTGAAGCGCTTTATTTCGTGCAATTTGTTCAGCTGTAAGTGGCTTTGCAGGCGTAGGTGTTGCTGGCTGAGACTGTGCAGCTGGATTCGCTGGTGCAGCAGTAGTTGCTGCGGGTTCAGCCCAAGCTGAAGATACCAATGCAAAACTGATGAAAAGAGCAGAGCGTGTCAAATTCATCATCTTATTCATGTGGTAATGCTTTATTAAAAGGTTTTACGTCAATGCTGGCATAAATACCTTCTTTTAAAAAAGGCTCATCTGCTAACCATTCATCTAACGCTTCACGGCTTTCAAAATCTAAAATAAGGGTGCTGCCATAAAATCCAGCTTGTGGGTTATTACGATCTTTTGGCATCGCGCCAGCGACGATTACGCGACCTTCCTCAGCCAGTTTTTCAAGGCGTGCAAGGTGTTGTGGGCGTGTTGCTAAGCGTTTTTCAACAGTACCTTCTTGGTCGGTACACGTCACTACAAATAAGGGCATGGCGAAATCTCTATATCCTCTTTCAACACGATTATTCTTCTGCAGATTTAAAGTGTTTTCGTAAAATGATGAATTGAATAATGATAAATGAAAACATCACAATCATGTCACCAAAAGCAGTAAATTCACCCCAATATTTTCCATCCATGAACACGAAAGCAAAGAAAATATGCAATGATGCCATACCAACAAACATCGCGGCCCAAGCATAGTTTAAATTTTTCCATCCCTGCGGTGTTAAATTTAAAATAGGACCAAATAAGCGTTGAATGAGAGGTTTGCGGTCTTTACCAAAATAAGGTGAAATTAAGAAAGCACCAGCAAATACAAAATTCAAGATCGCTGCTTTGAGACGAATATAAAAATCATCACTCAACATGAGAGTAATCCCACCAAAAATCACCGTCATAAATAAAACAATCCATTGTTGTTTATCAAGATGAAATTTTTGGCGGACAAATAATGCACCGTAGACCACGAGCATAGAAATGATTAAGCCCGTTGTAGCAACGAGAATATGGTTATTATCGACGCCACCTGCAGAGCCGATCCATTGCAGTAAAGGGTGATTGTTATCTTTGGGATCGACAGTTTTGTAAAGCCAAAAGAAAATTATGAGTGGCACAAAGTCTAAAAGTGCTTTCATGTTAAAGTATCTATGCAGTTCAGGTGGAAGGATTAGTATAAAAGATGCAAGGCGTAGATTTACACACACATAGTAATATTTCTGATGGAACTTTGTCGCCAGAGTTACTGGTTCAAGCTGCGCTCGAAAAAGGGATACATACCCTTGCACTGACTGACCACGATAGCATGGATGGTTTGGTTTTGGCTGAAAAAGTTGCAAAAAATCAACCAATTCAAATTATTTCAGGTGTGGAAATTTCAAGTCAGTGGTCTAGACCTTCGACCAAAAAAAGTTATGGTGTGCATGTGGTCGCACTGAATATGCAATCACCTGATCCTTTGCATAAGCTACTAGAACAACAAAAGATGATTCGAGCTGAACGTGCTCAACTCATCTGTGAATTGTTGAAGCCTCTTATTGGAGAGGATATTTACGCGGATGTGGTTGCGAAGGTCGAGGGTATACCTGATCGTGTGACACGAACCCATATTGCGAAGACGCTGGTCGAGAAGGGTCATGTTTCACGTCCGCAACAAGCTTTTGACAAATATATCAAAGAAGGTAAAAAAGCTTATGTTCAGTTTGAAGGACTTGGTCTGGAGGAAACGATACGTGTAATTCATGAGGCTCAAGGGTTTGCTGTTTTGGCACATCCTACCCGTTATGATTTATCTGCGACGAACATTCGTTATTTAATTGAAATATTTGCACGTTACGGAGGCGACGCAGTTGAGTTGCCACCTGCGATTGAGCCTACCTCGACGCGACAAATGGTAGACCGAATGATTGCCGAATTTGGGCTTAAAGTATCAGTTGGAAGTGATTTCCATGGAGATAATATGCCATGGATAAAATTGGGGAATATCCCTCAAGTGAAAGAGGGGCAGGTTGGCATCTGGGAAAGTTTTATTGTATAGAAATTCTCTTATAACAACAGATAAGAGAATTTCAGGCGGCGATAAGACATTCAGTTGTCATGAATCAAAGTAAGTTGTGATCTTGTGCTTGGATCGGTGGAGGAGTTGGTTTTCCTAAAGTCCCGAGTAGTTCAATCTCGATTGTACGAACCATGGCATCGAGTGGAAGATCATTACTTTGTGTACCAAAAGGCTCTTCTATTTCAGAGCTGAGCGCATCAAGCCCCAAAAACGTATATGCTAAAATACCGACTAAAAGTGGCGTCGCCAAACCGAGCACCGAGCCTAAACTAAATGGAAGCATAAAACAGAAAAAATAAACGGTACGGTTTAAGAGTACTGAATAAGCATAAGGTAAAGGAGTTGTAGCAATACGATCACAGCCTGTTTGAACCAAACTTAATTCAGTTACATGTTGGTTCATTTGTGTATAAATAATGTCTGAAATTTCGCCTTCTTTCAGTGACTGCATCAACTCCCATTGAATCAAACTTAATGTGTATTGTGGTGCATTGGCTTGCTGGTAAAGTTGAGTTAAAGCTTGTGGGCTCATGCCACTGGTTTGATGCAAAGCATCGGGACTGACTGTTTGATGACGAAGACGGTCACGCAGTACGTTAGCAAAAACAATCATATGCTGAATTACACGTTCACGACGACCTTGCGGCAAGATCCGGCAGTCTCGATCGAAATGTCGAGCATTGGCGATTAAGCTCCCCCATAATTTACGCGCTTCCCACCAACGGTCATAACACGCCGAATTTTTGAAACCTAAAAAAATCGACAATACTACTCCGATCAGTGTAAACCCAACCAAAGGAATTTCAGGGAATCTATAGAGATTTATATATTCAATTCCCCCCACGATTGCTGAAATCAGCATAACGATTCCAAGTGGAGGTAATACCTTCGGTAAGATGGTTCCACGCCATGAAAATAATAGTTTTAGCGTATCGGTTTGATCACGAACAATCATGTAAATCAATCTTTCATTTTTCTATGATCTTCACTAGTTCAGCGAGTATTGTCAATGATAAAAAATGGAAACTTCGAGCAATTTTATTCTGTAATTTATAGACTTATTCTCGGATCAGTTGGTGCTCCATAAAAGAGTAGCTGCCTTCGGTGGAAATGATGACATGATCGAGTAATTTAACCTCAATTAAATTACAAGCTCTACTTAAAGATTTCGTCAAATTGATATCGTCAATTGAGGGCTGAGGAATTCCTAACGGATGATTATGTGCAATAATCACAGCACTCGCCTGAGTGTGGATGATATGTCGAATAAACTGATTAATTGAAACTGCACAGTGGTTAGTAGAACCAAAGAATAATTTTTTAAAATTAATTTTTCTGAGCCTTGCATCTAAACAGAGTACCGCGAAAATCTCTTGAGATTCGCCAATAAGTTCATAACGAAGATAATCTTGAATTAAATCAGAGCGACTTAAATCAATTTGTTGGTTCAATTGATGTTGCAAGTAACGCCGTCCAAGCTCTTTTACAGCCATCAATTGAGAGTATTTAGTGTCTCCCATGCCATGGAACATGCGAATTTCGTCTATCGATGCATCAAACACTGCATTTAAGCTTCCAAAATGTTGCAACATCAATCTTGCTAATTCGACTGCAGAGTGTTGTTGAGATCCTGATCTTAAAAAGATGGCGAGCAGTTCTGCATCAGAGAGGCTATGAGCACCTTGGCGGAGTAATCTTTCTCTCGGTCGTTCTTGTTCGGGCCATTGTTTGATCGAATTATTCATTATTATTCACTGTTTTAAATTATTTTAACTTTTGAATATTCACCAAGGTATATCTTGGGTGGCAGAATATTTAATGCTATTGTGAGCGCCACTGCAATAAAAAGGTGACGTGATCTTGAGTTTTGATCTTAGTGTGTTCTCCAATAAAAATATTATTCTTGCTGTTACTGGTGGTATTGCTGCTTATAAAAGTGCCATCTTAGTACGCCGACTTAAAGATTACGGATTTAATGTCCGAGTTGTAATGACTCAAGGTGCCCAAGCTTTTATTACGCCGCTTACCTTTCAAGCATTGTCGGGTAATCCAGTACATACTGAACTTCTAGATACAGAAGCTGAAGCTGGAATGGGGCATATCGAATTAGCACGATGGGCGGATTTGGTGCTTGTCGCTCCTGCCAGTTGTGACAGTATTGCTAAATTTGCTTGCGGACTAGCGGATGATTTACTCAGTACACTCTATTTGGCAACAAAAGCACCTGTTTGGATCGCACCAGCCATGAATCAACAAATGTGGGCGGCTAAAGCAACACAGCGCAATTTGAGTACTTTGGTCGATGATGGTGTGCATGTCATTATGCCTGAGGCGGGTTCTCAAGCGTGTGGCGATGTTGGATTAGGACGTATGCCTGAGCCTGAAGATTTAGCTGAACAGGTACGAGAATATTTCCATAAAGCGCAGCGTGCAATTGCAGAAAAATTTGGCTTGCTGGCGGGTAAAAAAGTGACGATTACCGCAGGTCCAACTCGAGAGGCAATTGATCCAGTGCGCTATATTTCAAATCACAGCACTGGAAAAATGGGGTTTGCTATTGCTGCTGCATGTTATTCAGCAGGTGCTGAGGTGACACTGATTGCGGGTCCTGTCAGTTTAGATACACCGAATGGGGTGAAGCGTTTAAATGTATCTTCAGCGAGACAGATGCTTGATTTAAGCATGAATCAGTTGGAAACAGGATGTGATGTATTTATTGCGACAGCTGCCGTAGCGGATTATCGTGTTGCAGAAGTTGCGGAACATAAAATCAAAAAAGCTGGTGATGAGTTAGCTGTCTCTCTTGTTAAAAATCCTGATATCGTGGCGACGATAGCTTTACAAGACAAACGTCCATTTATGGTCGGTTTTGCAGCTGAAACGCGTAATGTTGAAGAATATGCCGCAGGTAAATTGGTGGCTAAGAAACTAGATATGATCGCATGCAATGATGTTTCAAGAGCGGATATTGGTTTTGCTTCAGATGAAAATGCGATGACTGTGTTTTTTGCTGAACAATATGAAATGGAAAAACGTGATCTTGAAAAAGCTTCAAAGCAAGAAATTGCACAACGATTGGTTGAAGCTATCCATGATGCATTACATCAAGAAAAACGACCTGTTTAAATGTAGGATATAAAAAAGACCGCAAATGCGGTCTTTTTTATAAGGGTAAACTTAATCAGACCATTAAGCTTGACCTTCAGCAGCGGCAGCTTGAGCGCGTTGCATGTTCGCCTCAAACTCAGCATCAAAGTTAATCGGTGTAAGAAGTAATTGAGGGAAGCTACCTTTAGTTACAAGATCATTCACCGCTTCACGAAGGAATGGGAACAAAATATTAGGGCAATAAGCACCAAGAATGTACGGAAGACGTTCATCTTCAACGCCATCAATCAAGAAAATACCTGATTGTGTTACGTCTACGATAAATGCAGTTTCACCTGCATTCGCAGCTTGTACAACCACTTTTAAAGAAACTTCAAAATGAGTTGGATCTACCTTTTCAGCTGATGAAGAAAGATTGATGTTTAACTCAGGTTGCCATTCTTTTGTAAAAACCGCAGCACCAGGAACTTCAAAAGAAATGTCTTTTGTATAAATACGTTCTAATGCTAATTGTGGTTGAACTTGTTGTTCTTCACTCATTCTTAATTCCTTAGATTTAGTGATTATGCCAATAATTCGTCTAGTTTACCTTCACGCTCTAAAGCATAAAGTTGGTCGAAACCACCGATGAATTGATCTTTAATGAAAATTTGTGGCACTGTGCGGTGGTTGGTTTTTTGCATTAACTCAACACGAACCTCAGGTGCTTCTTTTGATAAATTAATTTCTTTGTACTCAATGCCTTTACGTTCAAGGAGTTGCTTTGCACGTACGCAATAAGGACACATCGTTGTTGAATATACAGTCACTTGAGCTGTCATTTTACAAACTCCTTAAGCTTTTTTGCTTTTTACTAAAGGTAAGCCTTGAGCTTTCCAGTTACTGATGCCACCGTCTAAACGATAACTATCTGTATGACCGACTTGTTGTAGAGCAGAGCCTGCAACTTGGCCTAAATTACAAATGAATACCAATGGACGGTCCGCAGCTTTTAATTCTTCAACATTTGCAGCAATTTGACTATATGGAATATTACGACTACCGCTAATATGACCTTCACGGAAATCTTTAGCATCGCGCAAATCAATCAGCATCGCATTTTTAGCTTTCACTAAAATTCCGAGCGATTGTGGCGAAATTTTACGACCACTACGTTGTCCTTCAAAAACGAAAAACAAAACAATAAGGGCCCCTAAAATTGCAAATAAAAAGGGGTGATTCCCCATAAATTCGAACCAACGTTCCACAAATCACCTAATGACTAATTAAAAACTGCGTTGAGTATAACGTATATATATGGTGATCAAAATCACCGCTTCAAGGGTGGACTTAAAGAAAACTAATTTTTTTGTTGCGCCTCAGTAATCTCATCAATTAGACGTAAATAACTTTCTAAACGTCTTTGTAAAATATCACCATTTTTGACACCTTCTTTAAGCGCACATTGCTTTTCGTGCGTATGGGTGCAATTGCGATACTGACAATGTCCTAAGAGTGCAGAAATTTCAGGAAAGCCACCATCGATTTTCTCATGATCTAGATGCCATAAGCCAAATTCACGAATACCTGGGGAGTCGATTAAAGCACCATTTTCACCAAAACGAATTAAACGTGTTGAGGTCGTGGTATGTTGACCGAGTGCGGAGTTTTCTGAAATGACATTGGTTTTTTGATCAGCATCAGGAATGATGGCATTAATAAGTGTACTTTTCCCAACACCTGATTGACCTACAAATGCAACAGTTTGGTTGTCAATACGTTGAATCAACTCATCTAAATTACCATTGGATTGGGTCAGGATGAAATCATAACCAAGTTGACGATATTCTTCTGCTAACAGCAAAATTGGATCATTTTCTTTCAGTAAATCACATTTGTTTAATACTAATAAAGCTGGAATATTGGCATCTTCACATGCAACCAAATAACGATCAATTAGGGTTGGTGCAGGTTCTGGTAACGGTGCAATCACAATGACGATCAGGCTGATATTTGCAGCTACTGGTTTTACTTTGTGATAACGATCTGGGCGAGTCAACAAAGATTGTCGCGGTTGAATCGCTGTGATAATACCTAAGCCAGTATTTGGATCTGCTTGCCATTTTACGCGATCACCTGTAACCAATAATTCTAAATTGGTACGGGTATGACAGCGCCAAACGCTATTCAATTCAATAGGTTTCCAAAAAGGTTCTGGCTCACCTTCTTTGGTATCTGGTTTTATTGGATGTTGATCAGGCAAGGAGAGGGCTTGTACTTCGAGTTGTCGACCATAGTGTTGGACGACTAAGCCTTCTAAGTCGTGAGACGTGTCGATTTCTTCTTGACGTGTTTGATGTTGTTTCTGAATACGACGTTGTTGTTGCTCTGTCAAACGACGCTTACGAATTAAAGCCATTCACAACCTAAAAAACCTTGAAATTTAGATGGCAAAAATAGCATGATGAGCCATGGATTTACAGCCAAGATCGGAATAATTTGCTACTATCCATCTTTAATTTAGCCCAATAAGATTGCACTTTATGAGCAGCACCCCAGATACCCGCTTAATTTGGATCGACCTTGAAATGACAGGGTTAGATACAGACAATGATCAAATTATTGAAATTGCAACGATTATTACAGATGATCATTTAAATATTCTTGCTGAAGGCCCAGTGTTAGCTGTACATCAGTCAGATATTATTTTAAATGCGATGGATGAATGGAATACACGTCAGCACGGGCAATCTGGACTTATTGAACGCGTACGCCGTAGTAAGTTAACTGCGCAAGATGCTGAGCAACAAACACTTGAATTCTTAAAAAAATGGGTCAATCCAAAATCATCTCCAATGTGTGGAAACTCAATTTGCCAAGATCGCCGTTTCTTACATCGTTTAATGCCAGAGCTTGAGCAGTTCTTCCATTACCGTAATTTGGATGTCTCTTCTGTTAAAGAGTTAGCAAAACGCTGGCGCCCAGAAATTATGAGTGGTTTAAAGAAAAATGCTTCTCATCTTGCGATGGATGATATTCGTGACTCAATTGCTGAATTGAAGTATTACCGTCAATATTTTTTCATCTCAAATAATTAAAAAGTTCTGTTGCATTTTTAGAAAAGGGGCTAAGGCCTCTTTTTTTATAGATTTTATAAATGATCGAAAGAACAAAGTATTAATTAAAATGATTAAAAATTGATAGCAAAAAATAAACTGACTTTTATGTTGATTGATCTCAGAATAGTGAAAATTTAAGAATGATAACAGAGACTAAGTTATGCAAAGTAGTAATCCGATTTTAACCCGTGTAGAGACTGTATCCAATTATCAACAACCCATGACGATTCAAGGCGCGATTCAGAAATCTGTTGTATTAACTGTGATTTCGGCAGCGGTGGGTATCGCGCTGTTTATTTATAGCTTTATGACTTTAAATGTCTCACTCGCTTATGCCAGTGCGATGGTGGGGGCGATTGGTGGATTCATTCTGGCACTCATTACTACTTTTAAGCCGAATACTGCTCGAACTTTGGCTATTCCATATGCTTTATTTCAAGGTGCATTTTTAGGGGGGATTTCAGTCATATTTCAACTGAAATATCCTGGTGTTCCTTTAAAGGCTTTGCTCGCAACATTTGTCACGACTTTGGTGATGTTCGCGCTTTATCGTTTTCAAATTATTCGTGCGACTGAGAAATTTAAAGCGGTTGTGTTCTCAGCCACCATTGCGATTGCGATTGTATTTGTTCTCCAATTCATTATGAGTTTAGCTTTTGGTTCGAGCATTCCATATATATTTGATAATAATTGGCTAGGTTTAGGATTTGCAGCTTTTGTGGCCATTATTGCATCATTAAATCTAATTTTAGATTTCGACCTGATTGAAAATGCCGCAGCTCAATATGCGCCTAAAGCGATGGAATGGTTATGTGGTATTGCCTTGTTAGCCACTTTAGTTTGGATGTATTTCTCTTTCTTGCGTTTAATTGGTCTACTGTCTAGTAATGACTAATGTAGTTCAGCTAAGGCGTGTAAAAAGATCAGACTGATGTCTGATCTTTTTTTAGCGTCTAATTCGGTTTAACAATTTTTTGAAAAAAGATGCATTATGCAATTTCGTAAATGCTCTAGACTTGGCATCATGCATGAAAATTAATTTGAGTGAGAGTCACATGGCACAAGGACTATTAGCAGGTAAACGTTTTTTAATCGCGGGTGTTGCGAGTAAATTGTCGATTGCATTCGGTGTTGCAGAAGCTCTACACCGTGAAGGTGCAGAATTGGCATTTACCTATCCTAATGAAAAAATGAAGAAGCGTGTTGATGACTTTGCTGAACAGTTTGGTTCAAAACTAGTTTTTCCATGTGATGTTGCTGTTGATGCTGAAATCGAACAAGCATTTGCTGAATTAGCAAAACATTGGGATGGTTTGGATGGCGTAGTGCATTCAATTGGTTTTGCACCAGCACATACTTTAGATGGTGATTTTACTGAAGTTACTGATCGTGAAGGTTTTAAAATCGCACATGACATCAGTGCCTATAGCTTTATTGCCATGGCTCGTGCGGCAAAACCACTTTTAACTGCTCGTCAGGGCTGTTTGCTCACACTCACTTACCAAGGTTCAGAGCGTGTGATGCCAAACTATAATGTTATGGGATTGGCGAAAGCATCTTTAGAGGCTGGTGTTCGTTACTTGGCTTCAAGTTTGGGTGCTGAAGGAATTCGTGTCAATGCGATTTCAGCTGGTCCAATTCGTACGCTTGCGGCTTCAGGTATCAAGTCTTTCCGTAAGATGCTTGATCTGAATGAAAAGGTTGCACCTTTAAAGCGTAATGTTACGATTGAAGATGTAGGTAATGCGGCATTATTCTTATGTTCACCATGGGCGAATGGTATTACTGGCGAAATTTTATATGTAGATGCTGGTTACAATACGGTGGGTATGAGTGCAGATTTAATGCTAACAGAATAAATCTCATCTTAATAAGAAATAAAAATCGGCAATTTATTGCCGATTTTTTTTACATTTTTTAAAGTTCATTTATGTAACCAAGACTAGGTAAATCGTATTTTTTTTGATTAAATATTAAGAAATTCTTTAGCCTTATTAAATTATAAAAGACAGATAATAACCATGCTTGCCAACATCTTTTCGGCATTGGAACAGCTCGGCCTAACCGCCCAAAACAGAGCCCTCCACATCCAATTCAGTCATTCACAACTGAATAGCCAAGTCTTCCTACAACGCATCGATGGCAGCCATG
>NZ_JBWYIP010000021.1:0-21758 GCF_056783825.1 Acinetobacter sp. 24-47-39 | reverse complement strand
TTAGGAGCTGGCAGCCCTGAAGGTTATGCAAGCTGCTGTGAAGCTTTGGCTAAGGCGGATGTGCGTGAACAACTCAAACAGATTTCGATTCCTGTATTGATTATTGCAGGTCAACAAGACCCTGTGACCACTGTGGCAGATGGTCAGTTTATGCAAGCAGCGATTGCGGGTAGTCAACTTGTTGAGATTAATGCTTCGCACATTTCGAATGTTGAACAACCACAGGCGTTTAACCGAGCTGTGGCTGAATTTATTCAGGCTTAAGTTCGGAACAACTCAAACCTGAACTCAGGAAACATCACCTGTCACGGGTGACTCATCTTGACGCTTTGCCAGATTGCTCCACCAGTCTGGCTTTTTTTTTTCACAGTAATTAGACCATGAACAACGACAATTAAATATCAGTCTCGTGATTCCTTAAAACGGCGATAGTTATGTCATAAGTGATTGAAACGATGTCACTCATCATTCTCAAAGATTCAGATGATTCTTCTAATTTTATATTAAATCAATTGTTTAAGTAAATTTTTAAAGCGTTGGTTTAGAAGCTAAAATCCGCTTAATTGTGCCTATATCATAGTTTCGATTACCCAATTATGATCAACAACGATTAGTCGTTAGTATTTAAATTAAAAACCCATCACCTAGATGATGGGTTAATTGTTGATGTCTAAAGATTTAGATTAATACGCCCACTGGATGAGCAATCGAAATAGACCAGCAATCAATAATAGACTTAAAAAACCACCGAGCCATAAAACAATAAACCACCCTGCTTGATTCAGTTTCATTATCATTCTCCTCAGTGATAACCTTCGTCACCAACACGGACCTTGTCTCTAAATACCCAATAAGATAAAGCGGTATAAAACAATATAATTGGGATTAGAATGAGTGCACCAATGAGAGCAAATAATTGACTACTTTGGGGTGCAGCAGCTTGCCAAATCGTTACACTTGGCGGAATGATATTAGGCCATAAACTAATTAAGAAACCCGTATACGCAAGAAATACCAAAGCCAATGTATAGATGAAAGGCGCAAATTCCTGACGACGTTTACAAGCTCTGAGCGCAAGGAAAGTAAAAATCAATACCAGTATTGGTACGGGGCTGAAATACCACATTTGTGGTTGGCTAAACCAGCGCTGTGCAATATCGTCATGTACAAGGGGGGTATAAATACTGACAGCGCCAAATATTAGAAATAACGCGATCATAAGCTTAGGCATCAGACGGTACATATGATCTTGGACACGCTCATCCGTTTTAAAGATTAACCATCCGCAACCGAGTGTCGCGTATAAAGCAACAACGCCTAAACCTGTAAAGAGTGAAAATGGAGTGAGCCAATCCAGACCACCACCCGTGAACACACCATTGGTGGTCTGAATTCCTTGAATATAAGCGCCTAAAATCACACCTTGTAAAAATGAAGCTAAAATTGAACCCCAAATAAATGCTTGGTCCCAAAGTGCTTTAGTCCGATTAGCCTTAAAACGAAACTCAAAAGCGACTCCACGAAATATAAGCGCGATCACCATTAAGGTGATGGGCATATATAATGCGGACAATACAGTCGAATAGACCAGTGGAAAAGCGGCAAATAAACCAGCTCCACCAAGTACCATCCAAGTCTCATTGCCATCCCATACGGGTGCTACAGTATTCATCATGACATCACGCTCTTGGCGATCTTTCACAAATGGAAATAAAATACCAATTCCCAAATCAAAACCATCAAGAACGACATAAATCAACACACCTAGTGCGATGATCACAATCCAAATCAATGATAAATCAATCATTTCAAATTCTCCTGATCATTCACCTTGTTTGATGCTTCAAGTTGTTGTTCATTATCAATGGTACTCATCGGGCGTTTAGACGCTCGGATCACTTCGCCATCTGAATGTGGTGTTGAATAAATAAATTCTGGTCCTTTCACCATCATTTTCAACATATAAAAGATACCGATACCAAATACGATGCAGTACACCACAACAAAAATAATCAGCGTCAGCCCAACCTGTTCAGCAGAGACAGGAGATAACGCATCTTTCGTACGCATTACGCCATAGATAATCCAAGGTTGACGTCCCACCTCTGTAGTAAACCAGCCTGCCAATAATGCAATAAAACCTGAAGGCCCCATCCACAAAGCAAACTTGTGCAACCATTTAGAATCATAGAAGTTGCCTGTCTTACGTAGCCATAGACCAAATACAGCCAGTAAGATCATGAGCATGCCCATACCCACCATGATTCGGAAACTCCAAAAAACGATGGTTGAATTAGGTCGATCCTCAGGTGCGAATTCTTTTAAGCCTTTAACCTCACCATCAAGGGTATGTGTCATGATCAGGCTACCCAGATTTGGAATACCAATCGCATATTTAGTTTCTTCAGCTTCCATATCTGGAATACCAAATAGATACAACGGCATACCATGATCTTTATTGGTTTCCCAATGACCTTCGATTGCAGCTAATTTAGCAGGCTGATGTTCTAAGGTATTCAATCCATGTAAATCACCCACGAACATCTGTAGTGGAGCTAAAGCAAGGATCATCCACATTGCCATCGAGAATGACTTTTTAACTAACGCATCACGACGTCCTTTGAGTAGATGCCATGCAGCAGTAGCTGCAACCAATAAGCCTGAAACCAAGAAAGCGGCCAGTGCCATATGCGCTAATCGATAAGGAAAGGATGGGTTAAAGACAATCGCGAACCAATCTTGAGGAACGATTATTCCATTTTCAAATGCAAAGCCTTGAGGTGATTGCATCCAGCTATTAGATGACAGAATCCAAAACATGGATATACATGTTCCAATTGCCACCATTAAGGTTGCAAAAAAATGCGTCTTTGGTCCAACTCGCCCCCAGCCAAACAACATGATACCGAGGAAACCAGCTTCTAAGAAAAATGCACTGAGCACTTCATATGTCAGCAATGGTCCAGTGACACTACCAGCTATACGTGAAAATTCACTCCAGTTGGTTCCAAACTGATAGCTCATCACTACGCCTGAAACGACACCCATACCAAATGATAGTGCAAATATTTTGATCCAAAATTTAAACAGATCTCGATAAACAGGATCATTCGTTTTAAGCCAACGCCATTCGAGCACAGCCAAAAAACTTGCCAATCCAATCGAAATTGCTGGAAAGATAATGTGAAATGAAACAGTGAATGCAAATTGTATACGCGCCAATTCGAGCGCTGTTAGTCCTAGATCCATGACGTCACCTTATCGTTGAATTTTGTGGTGAATGTTGTTCTTCACTGAGTTTAAAACTACAGTCACAATTACATTGTAGATGTCATGTATCACTCCGATAACACGCGATTTTAAATTCACTTTTTTGAGGATGAGAGAATACCGTCTGTTGGCTACAGACTGTTTAAAGATTTTTTTCATAATATTGAACTCTACATAAATTGATTAAGATCAAAATGATCCAAGGTTTAAATCAATTAGAGTCCAAAAGGTGGCGCTCGGCCTTGAGGCAGAAGATAGAGCTTCTGTAGAGAAAAATAGACGTGCCAAAAAGAATTGCGGTAGAAACTCAGCTTAACTTGTAAGCGATCAAAAATTTCTTTTACACCAAAATCAAATGGTAAGACGAGGTCACCATACACAGTGCAATATTGGCATTGGTGAGTAATTTGATTATGGTCGTGATGATGTTCGTGTTCACTCAAATGGTGGACGAGATCGTGATAAGTCTCATGAACATGCTGATGGCGTTCTGGAGAAAGTAAATTATGCATAATAGACATACATACCGGAGCGATATGAAATTTCTCCGGTAAGATCGGTTGTAAATAAACCGCTAGTTGTAATAACACCGTTGCAAATGCAATGATGAGTCCACTAGATCTAAACAAAATTTCCTCTCAACTCTTTTCGATAAAGAGTGTTTAGAAACATAGAAAAAATCAAGTTAATAACCGACTAGGCTGATCAACTTTCATACTTAACTATACGCCTATTGAACTTGTTTTTAAAGCCTTTTTCAATTTTATACATAACATGTATTTATAATATTTATAAAAATTAAAGTAGCTAAATTTTATGATTTGAAAAAATTTAAAGGAATTTTCAAATAAGATACTCCATTGTGTTCAGTGGACGGAAATTTGCCACCGTTTATATTAATTTGAATGGCTGGTAAAATGAGCTTTGGCATCCCCAATGTCGCGTCACGGCTATTGCGCATTTCCACAAAATCAATCTTTTTTGAATCAATTCGAATGTGTATATTCGATTCTTTTTGCGTTCTTATATCCGTTTGACACATATATTGATGTCGATTTTCTGGTAAATAATCGTGACATAGATATACACGCATATGATCAGGCAGTTGATAAAGCTTCTGAACTGAATCAAATAATTCTGCTGCACTGCCCCGTGGAAAATCACATCGTGCTGTACCATAGTCTGGCATAAATATAGTATCACCCACGAAAACTGCATCACCTATCACATAACTAAGACAAGCAGGTGTATGACCAGGCGTTGGAATGTTGTAGGCTTCAATTTCTCCAATTCTGAAACACTCATGATCTTTAAATAAATAATCGAATGGTTGCTGTGCGTTTATTGCTTTAATATCCAATTGATAAATTGAGCCAAATGTTTCTTGTACAATTCCAATATGATGACTCATGGCAATTTTGCCACCCAGCTTTGATTTTAAATATTGCGCAGCGGTCAAATGATCAGCATGCACATGTGTTTCTAAAATCCACTCAACCTTGTAATGCTGTTCATGTATGTATTGAATAATCTGGTCAGCATGTTCCGTCGTTGTTGTCGCAGAAGCAGCATCAAAATCTAAAACACTATCGATAATGGCACAACTTAATGTCACAGGATCAGCCACGACATAACTAAATGTATTGGTATTTTGATCAAAAAAATCTTTAATTAGCGGCTTGATGTGATCTTGAGTGGCGTCTTTCATCACTAGTTTCATAATTATGCGCCCATCCATTTACGGTGAATCAAAACTCCTATCAACATCGCAATCACAAAATAGAGTGATTGATAATGCCCTAAACCAATCAATGTTAATCCTGGTGCTGGACAGATGCCTGCGATGCCCCATCCTATACCAAACAAGCTAGCACCTATGATGAGCTTGTTATCAAGCTGATTGTTCTTTGGTAAATCAATCGTCTCATTGAATAGAGTTAAAGGTCTTTCACTTCTGGTTACGATCTGAAAGGGTATGAATGCCACGACAATGGCACCCATCATGACAAATGCCAAACTTGCATCCCACTCCCCAAATAAATCAAGAAAATTAAGAACTTTTTCAGGGTTCGACATTCCAGATAACATGAGCCCCACGGAAAAAAGTGAGCCAAACAAAAAAGCAAAAAGGTTTTTCATTTAGAATGCTCCTGTGACATGCCGAATTAAATAAACCGTTATAAAGCCTGTCACCATAAAGCTCAGTGTTGCCACAATAGATCTTTTGGACAATCTACTTAAACCACAAATGCCATGCCCACTTGTACAGCCAGAACCTAAACGTGTTCCAAATCCAACTAAAATACCTGCCACGATCATCATGAATGGACTTGCTTCGAGTTCAATTTCAGGCTGAACCCAAATACCATAGATAAAGGGTGTGATGATGAGACCCAGTAAAAACCACAATGCTGGTGTTTTGAAAACTGTATGCGGATTTAGTACTTGACCGATTAAACCACTAATCCCTGCTATTAGACCATTCACATATAAGTATCCAACCACAGATAAACCGAGTAGTGCTCCACCTAAAAAAGCAATCACAAAATCATGCATAACAATTTACTTATTTACAATATATTTTTTTATATTATATAATTTTGAAAAATAATCAAGATGCTTTAACATACGCATCCTTCTGTTTCAAAGGAACATCCAATGCCGTCTGATGTTGAATTCAATCAAATGGATTTTTCACAAGTTGATCAAGTCAGCGATCGACTTAAAGTCCTGTCGAATCCTGATCGCTTAAAGATACTTTGTATTTTAGCAGATGGTGAATTGAACGTTCAGGAAATTGAGAATCGAACTCAAATTTTTCAACCCACGCTTTCACAACAGTTAACCGTATTACGTAAAGCTGAAATGGTGGTGACTCGTCGTGAAGGTAAACAAATTTTTTATCAAGTGAGTGATCCTAAAGTCCTCACCATTATGCAAACGCTTTATAGCTTATATTGCGATCCTACTTCATAATCTTGCAATTCTTTCAGTTGTGGATATGAGACTCAAATACGATCATATTCTCCATACAAATGACCATGTATTAAATTTTAAAGTTTTGTATTCAAGAGTACTAAAGACCAAAAAATTCTATTTTTCAAAAACTTCTTGCAAGTCTTTTGCCATTCCTTGCATAGACTTGAACTCTCCTTGTTGATTTTTCCATACCATAGCGGGCGTGGAAAAAAATCCATATTTATCCATGAGTGACTCGTTATAGTCGATTTTTTCATGTAAAGATTTTGATATATTTTGCGTAACAACTAATCGCTCTTTACCTTTCTTTTTATTGTAGTCATTAAATACTTTAGCAGGATCACTTGAGTTAAGTATGGTGGCAATTTGCCCTCGACTTTCTTCTCGAATCACACCAACTTGTATATGTCGAAGTTGAACTTTTCCCGAGTTTACCCATGGTCGTGCAGCTTCCCAAAATTGATGGCAATATGGGCAGTTAGGATCTGAAAATACATAAACAACGCGTGCTGCTGTATTTTCACCATCTTGAATCCAAGTCGACTTTTCAATGCTCTTCCATACATCATCTAATACGGCGTCTTTGACATGTGTATTTAATGCTTCAATAGAAATATTTTCACCTTGAGCATTATATAAATCACCCATAATGTAATATTTCTGATCATTAGAAATAAAAACCGTGCCTGGATGTTGGTTCATATGCCCTACCCATCCTCTCATACCTGCTGGTGCTGGAATTTCTTTTACAAACTCAAAGCCCTCTGCTGAAATCTGCTTTTTTAAATCCGCATAACTAACGCTACTTATTAAAAATACGCTAGACAACAATATTAATTTATTTATATCTTTCATAACCTTTAGCTCTACTCAGCTGTCATTTTAATTAAATATTCTTGCAATTTTGCAGCGCTTAACTCACCCATATGTCTATCCACCAATTTACCTTTTTCATCGTAAAACAATGTAGTTGGCAAGCCAAAACTATTGATCTGCTTGGGCATTTCACCATTTACATCAAGTCTGACATTTTTAAAGTTGAAGCTGTGTTTTTGTAAATAGTTTTGAACCGTTGTGATATCCTCACCTTGATTGAGCTTCACAAAATGAATATTGGGATGAGCCTTTTGTGCTTGAAAAAGTATTGGCATCTCTCTATGACATGGCGGGCACCAACTCGCCCACAAATTAACGACTGTAGGCTGTCCCAAAAAATCTGTGAAATACCCTTCATTCTTATTTTCACTATGATCAGTTGGGAGTATCTGAAAACTTAGATCAGGATAAAAACTTTCAACCTTGTATTGAGTTTTTATCATTACGCCAATCGCTACCCATAATAAAAACACCCCAACTAAAATGATTTTCATTTTTGTTCGTAAGCTTCGATTGAGAATGATATAGCTTAGCCCACCGAAGAATAATCCACTCCATAAGTTAAATCCTTTATCTTGGATTTTGAGTATATCTAAAGGATTTTCAATATAAATCTCCCAATAGAACATAACAAAGATGACTCTAGCGGCAACTGCTCCAATAATGATGCTTGTCCACACTGAATCTTTACTGATTTTGACTTGGGTATCTGTCCATTTATAGTGATAACCTAAAACATTGATCAGGATACTGATGAACAGTATCCCACTGAATAGAATCAATAAAACCCATGGAAACATGAGTGATCCAAGTTGAATCCCATCAAATGAAATCATTACTGAACCATCCCGACAGATTGTTCCAGCAATCGATTTAATAACTGTGTTGCAGTAAAAGTGCCAGTCAAACGCAGATCACGTATTTCATCATGTTGCGTATTTAAAAAAATAAATGTTGGCGGACCTAAAATTTGCCATTTTTTTAACAGTTCATCTTGGCTTGGTTCAAAATGAGTGAGATCTAATTTAATTAAAACCAACTCATTGAGTTTGGCTTGAACATCTTCACGCGGAAGTACCTCTTTTTCTATCGGTTGACATGCAACACACCAATCTGCGTAAACATCAATTACTACGGCTTTACCTTGATTTGCTTCCAAAACATTTGAAAGCTGCGCGGCAGAGTTGACTTTATGCCATGTATGTAATGTTTCGGCCTTCGTTACAAGCGAGTGCGTATACCCTTGCTGCACATAATTCACTCCTAAAAACATCATGCCAAGACTGAGTAATATGATGATGCTTTTAACCACTATTTTTTCGACATAAGGTCGCATTTTCCAGAGTAAATATACAGCGAATCTAAGAAGTAAAAGACCCATCAGAATTTGATAAATACTGGTTGGAATAAGTGGCCGTACAAAATAAATGGCCACAAGCAACATCACGAAACCAAAACAGACCTTGAGTCGATCCATCCATACCCCAGGTTTAGGTAAAAAATGCGTCCCGAAAACTGCCGCAATAAAAAGCGGCAAACCAATCCCAATGCCCAAAACAAAAAGATAAGTGGCCCCTAATAAAGGTTGGTTCAACTGTGAGACAAATATCAATGCTCCAGCCAACGGAGCACTCATGCAGGGCCCAACTATCAGTGCAGAAATCATCCCCATGAGTCCTGCACCGATCAATGTTCCACCTTTTTGTTTTTGTTGCCAAAGATCTAAGCGTTGTAACATTCCTTGAGGTAAAGAGATTTGAAATACACCAAAAAGATTAAGGGCAAAAATAATAAACAGGAGACTAAAAATACTAATGAAGATCGGACTTTGAAACCAACGCTGAAAACTATAGCCCAGTTGAGAAACAACGAATCCCATTAACGCATAAACGATAGCCATCCCTGTGACAAAAATAAAAGCTATTACCGCGGCACGATAACCTCTGTGATTTTGCACAAGAATGCCTGATAAAATCGGAATTAAGGGCAATGAACAAGGCAAGAATGCCAACAATATTCCAAGTCCTAAAAACACCAATAAATTAAGCCATACACTTTGTTGAGAGAGCAAATTTAAAAAAAATTGATCGTTGTTCCATACACTCGAAAAGTTCGCTGGCCTATTCTGATTTTCTTTAGATAAATTTGCATCTAGCGTGGATTGATCCTCACTGATTAAATTATTTTCCCGAAATTCGGTTTTATCTAGCTCAAGCGCAGTAGCGTTAAAATTTTTACGATCTGCGACTGTATTATTATCCTTTGAAATGAGTTGTGTTTCTGTTTTTGGTGAAGCATTTTCTTGTGCATCTCGAGTATTTACAACTCCATTAGATGCCGCTGAAATTTCTTTGAGATTTAAAACTTTCTTAGCTTGTGTAGTTTGCTGCGCTGGGAATAAACCTGTGCTGTCAGTTGTTATCGTTGTTCTTTGAATCGGATAACATAAACCACTTTCAGCACATCCTTGCCATTGAATCTTTAATTCTTGATTTGGTTTGACTGGAATATTGCTGATTACATCCTGATAATGCACTTGGGTCATACCAAAGTTTGGATCATCTTTCTCTTTTGGGCGTGGTAGAGATAACTTTACAGGACCTTGAATGTCTGAAACTTTGATTTGATCATGATAGAGATAGTAACCATCTGCGATCTTCCATTTTAGTTCAGCTTGATGATGACTGACTGATACTGCCTCAAATTGAAATGCTTGATCTGGTGGTAGAAAATCTGCAAATGCAAAACTACTCACCAAAGAACCAAGCAATAAACTACCCTTAAACCACTTATTCATATTGACTGTATCAGTTCCTGTCTAGTCATTCAAAGTTCAAAGAATGAATTAAGAAAGCGTGATAAAGCAAATGCCGCTTCAACGCCAATCGTCACTCGAGATCGCTCATACATTTGTACTCGCCCTAACATGAACTTTATATCGCAAAAAATCTCATTATTCCGTTGGAATTCTTTAAATATTTCTGTTGATCACCTTGGCACAGCGTTTGTGATTGAGACTTTACTCGAACCACGAAAGAAACCCTCATTTGATTCACCAAGTACTCCACATCAAGATTAATCATTCTTTGAAAATACGATGAGATTGAATGACGAGTACTAAAAACTCAAGTTCAGGTTAAACATCTTTGAAATTGAACAAATTGACTGAAGACAAAATAAGTTTAGATGAATTTATTTTAAAGTGTTCTGTTGTATCGATTGGCTAGGATAAGCAGCATGCGCATATTAATGATGCTCAGACCTTGTCAAAAATCAAACAGGCCTTATAACACTGTGATCAAAAAAATTCGTGGTTAAAAAATCATATAATCAGTCCACCCAAATTTATTTAAAATACCCAACAACAATATGTGTGAATTAAATCACAAAATACACCTAATCAACATGTAAGAACAACTTCACAATATAAGAATTAATTTTTAATAACCTTGAATGAAATTCCAAAATATTTCGTTATGAGTTATTTATCAATATTCAACTAAAATAGTGAGAATTTATTCTCATATTAAATTAAATTCAAAAACAGAATCACACTTAAATATTTAAAAAAACAATAATAAAACATAAATTACTGATTTATATATACTATTAATTTTAATAAATATTAATCTAATCACAAATAATATAATAAAAATATAATAAAATACAAAATATATATAAATAAAATAATTTATCTAAATAATAAAATAACAAATAAAAAAATATTATTGTGACTCAAATCTCATTATAACCACCATGATATTAATTCGTTCAAATTAATAATTAAAATAATGTTTGTTTAATTAATCTAAATATTGAACAATAATTAAACACGAAATCTAGCTATTAAAAATCAAGCTAGATCTCAAATAATATCCCATCATTAAGGTGTAATTATGAAATCCTTCGCGTTTGGTATTATAAGTTCAATTGCATTAATCTCGACTGGCTGTGTTTCAACCACATCATTAGGCACTGTAGCTTCCGAACGTAAACAACTCATGATTATTCCAGAATCAGCTTGGAATAAAATTTCAAACCGTAGCTATAATAAATTTGAAAAGAAAGCGAAGACTAAGTCTTTATATCTTGAAGATCCACGCTTAAATCAAATTTTGGCACGTTTAATTCCACATGCTAATCAATATTTACGTGAAGGTCGTCAACCAATTCAATGGCGAATTAACGGTGTGCTCAGCAGCAAACCGAATGCCCAATCCTTTCAAAGTGGGCAAATTGTTGTTAATTCGGCTGTATATATGTTTGAAAACTTATCAGATGACGAGTTAGCCACTCTAATTGCACATGAAATGGCACACATTATCCGTAATCATAGCCGTGAAAAGGCTTCACGTTTCGCAGCAACGAATCTAGGTCTAATGGGTGCAACCATGGGAACTGGGGCTGCCATCGGGCTTGCAAGTGGTTTATCAGGCAATCAAACCAATATGTCTCATCGCCGCCATTTAGAAGAAGAAGCTGATTTGATTGGTTTAGATTTAATGGTGAGAGCAGGCTACGATCACAACGCAGCACTCACATTTTGGGATAAATTCGAAGCAAATCTCAACAAACGTAAAATGAATAAAGATCAATCAACTTTGTTTGCAAGTCATCCGAGCAATGACCAACGTAAAGCATTCTTAACTGAACAAGTCATGCAGATCGAAATGTATCAAAAGGATGTCAACCTCACTGCATTACGATAATTTAGTATAAATAATAAAGCCCAACACTATGTTGGGCTTTCTCATTTATGGATCAACAAATAGATCAACCATCAATTCTTCATCTGATGGTTCCACTCGATATTTTTCGAAATCAGTTTCACCTTTCTCTCTTAATATCTCTTCATCAATCATCATACGACCCGTGATCGAACGTTTCTCACTCGTTAAAATTGCATACGCTGCATCAGCCATGATAGCTGGTGTCCTAGCCTTGCTAAATAACTCACGTCCACCGAGAGAAAACTCGATCGCTGCAGTTGCAATAATGGTTCTAGGCCACAAAGCGTTAACACTTATTCCATAACGTTCGAATTCTTGATTCATTCCCATGGTCAGCATACTCATACCATATTTACTAATGGTATAAGGAGAATGAACCGCAAACCACGATTCTTTTAAATTTAAAGGTGGAGAGAGGCTAAGAATGTGTGGATTTTGACTTTGTTTTAAATAAGGCAAGGCAGCTTGACTACAGACCATAACGGCACGAGTATTAACTTGATACATGAGATCAAAACGATTTGGATCAAGCGTTTCAACACCACTCAAATTAATCGCACCAGCATTATTAATGAGGACATCTATCCCACCAAAGTGTTCAGCAGCCTGTTTCATTGCGGCTGCGACAGCATCTTGATCTCGTACATCAAGTTGGATCGCTAATGCTCTCCCACCAGCTGCTTCTATTTCTTTTGCAACAGAATGAATCGTACCACTGAGTTTCGAATGTTCAGTGCTCGTTTTTGCAGCAACCACAATATTTGCACCATCTTTTGCAGCTTTAAGTGCAATCTCACGACCGATACCTCTGCTTGCACCTGTAATGAACAGTGTTTTTCCTTGTAGTGACATAATCCCTCTGTGTTATTTTGTTTTTGAGTTTTCAATGTACAAAAAAAAAGCACTTATGCAAAATTTCTTTATGAACCTCTAAGTCGTAGAAGCATACATTTTGCAATTACAAAATTAGAATTATTTTGATAGCATGCTAAAAAACATAAATAACATTCTGTTTTTATTAATTTTTCAAAAACCAACTATAGTTGCATTTTGTGCCAAAAATTCACCTTTGATTTTCAAACTTAATTTGTGTGAAATTTAAAAAGTGAAAATCGCTCTCATACGCCTATTATTATTCTGAGATAAAAAAAAGCCCAAGGAGGAGTACAATCTTTGGGCTTAGTAAACTGAATATTTACATTAAAATAATATACCTAATTAATATAAAATAGAAAGCACTAATTTATTTTTTTAATATTATTTTAAAAATATTTTTATAATCAACAATATAATTAGATTAAGAAGTATAATTTTCTAAGATTTAACTTTGTCTATCTCGTATCAACTGCGTTGATGCAATATTTTCGTAAATTGTTTGCTGCAGTTGATCTCTGAATTCAATCAAATCTTGTTCTGTTTTGATATTTGAGATTGATTTTCGTGGTAAAAAATTGAAATAGAATGGGACTCTTTTAGGAATAATATTTTTCGGTATTGAAGGTAAAACCTCACCTTGACGGAGTAATTTTCCAATTTTAGGTACAGCTAAAAGCTTTTTAAACCACTTTTTTTCAAGCAAATAATTGGCATCAAGTGCCAAATCGAATACTTCATCACCACCTACAGCTACAAAAGGTGCAATGTCGTAGTCAAATTCTTGAGCTAACTTTAAGAATCCGTAGCGCTCTTTCCATATGAGTTGATATTCTTCCCCTTTGCGCTTTACTACCTCACGCCCACCACCTGGAAACACTAGGATAGAGTATCCTTGTTGCATTGCATCTCTGGCGTATTCTCTTAGACCCTCAATTGCACCCATTTTATGAACCATATCTTTCCAATACGGTATTTTGAAATGAATGTGATCACCTAAACTCACAATTTTAATTTTGTGCTCTGTATATAGATAATCAATCAATATTGGCGTATCAAATACGCCATAAATTGTATGATTACCCACATACATGGCAGGTCGATCAGCATTGAGATGTTCAACACCAAGAAAGGTCGGTTTAAAATAAAAACGTTGCAACAAACTACCATATCGGATCATTTTAGAATGGTGTTGGATTTGCAATGCTTTATTTTCCATTGAACATCTCTTTATCTAATTAAGCTACTCGCTTCTGAACCAGTATCGAACCAACAGAATAACCCGCACCAAATGAACATAATACACCGTATTCACCATCATTCACTTGATCTGCAGTTCGGTGTAACGCAATGATGACCCCAGCTGAAGAAGTGTTTGCAAACTCGTCTAAAATGATTGGAACTAAGTCTGGATCTGCTTCAGCAACAGCTTTACCCACCACTAGCTTTAAGATTAACTCGTTCATGCTGGCATTGGCTTGATGTAACCAGAAACGTTTAACATTCGTCGGTTCGATTTGGTTTTTCTCAAGTTGCTTTGTAATCATTTTCGCAACCAATGGGCATACTTCTTTAAACACTTTACGACCATCTTGACGGAAGCGTTTATCATCCGCGTTGGTTGTTTCACTTGGATTCAAGAAGCCAAAATTATTACGAATGTTATTAGAGAATTGCGTAAACAATTGCGTATCTAAAATTTCGAATCCAGTTTTAGAATCTGTATCTTCGATAATTGAAGCTGTCGCCACATCACCAAAAATGAAATGACAATCACGTGAACGATAATCTGTATGACCTGATGTGATTTCCACATTGACCAAGAGCACACGACGAGCACCAGACTTA
Source organism: Acinetobacter sp. 24-47-39 (assembly GCF_056783825.1). Lineage (NCBI taxonomy): Bacteria > Pseudomonadati > Pseudomonadota > Gammaproteobacteria > Moraxellales > Moraxellaceae > Acinetobacter > Acinetobacter sp. 24-47-39. The sequence continues at coordinate 7,182 of NZ_JBWYIP010000021.1, read as the reverse complement.
ATCGCATCATAAGCTTGTTTTAAGCCAAATGTTGCAGCAGAACAAGCAACATTCATGTCATAAGCATAACCTTGAATGCCTAATGCAGTTTGAATTTCAATAGCAACCGCAGGATATGCACGTTGCATATTTGAACAAGCCAATATTACAACATCAATGTCTTCAGCAGTTACACCGGCATTTTCCATTGCTTGTTTTGAAGCGATCACACCCCACTCAGCTTGAAGTGAAATTTCATCATCTGATCGTTCTGCTAAGTTTGGACGTAAACGATTAGGATCTAATACGCCTTCCTTCTCTACAACATAACGTGCTTTAACACCTGAAGCCTTCTCAATAAATTCTGCACTTGAACCACGGCGTGCTTCAATTTCGCCCGCAGCAATTTTTTCAGCATTCTCTTGATTAAACTTTTCTACATAAGCATTTAAACTTTCAACCAATTCTTCATTGGTGATGACATGTTCAGGATGGAATAAGCCAGTGCCTGTAATACGAATGCCCATGCAAAACTCCTTTTTTGAGTAACTCAATATTTCAAATTAAAGCTATATTAACTGATTCCGAGACGTTCCCATACTTTTTGAATACGGTTTGGCGAAATTGGCATCTTGGTTTTCATCGGTTGAGAGAATAATGAGATTCTCAGTTCTTCAACCATAAAATATAACTCTTTCAATTTCTGATCATTTTTATATTTAAATAATTTATCCATCCAAGGATCGACTTGAGCAATCGCATCATCATCTCGTTTGAGATTATGAGGCAAACGATCAATCCTGATCAATAAAGCTTTAAGATAGCGTGGAAATTCAATCCACACGTCTACAGATTTACTATAAGCAAAATCCGCTAAACTCATTAGATCAAGTTGATCTTCAATATCATCGATATTTTTACCAAATACATTGGCATCAATCATCATCAACTCGCGTCGAATTTGTTGCCATTGTACATAAATGTCATTAAAGGCAGCCAAGACCTTTTGACCATGCGTCAAGAAAGACTGCTTAACAGCTTGTAAAATGGTTTGGAAATCTTGCGCATCTACAGGCTCTTTCTCTAAAGCCATTTGTAATGTTGCGTAAACTAACATTTGTTCTAACTGAGCTTTATCACCCAAAGGGGAATAGGCTAATGCGAGTGGTTTAGAGATTTGTTTTTTAAGCTGTCGAATCAAATCACCTAGCTGCATATGAATCAGGCGAATAATACCAGCACGATGATGGCGTATTGCTTCGTGCTGATCATTAAACGTTTGAATGACAACACCTGACTCATCCTTTTGCTCAAGCTTAGAAAATTCCTTGCTTGGTACAAGTGCTTGATATTGTTTGACGACGACACCTGTGACTTTTTGCGATGCTTCAAACACAAAATGCTCAGGGAAAGTTTGATACTCACCTTTTAACTGCTTGACTGGACTATGCGTTTCAGTACGACAGCGTGCTTTTAATTCAGATAAATCGCGACTTTGCTCAATCACTCGTCCTTTTTCATCGATGACTTTAATGAGCGGTAAAAGATATTGTTCAATTCGATCTACATTAAAATCTTTTTCAGTGATCTGTTCGCCTCTCAATTGAAAAGCTAAAAAACTAAAAATATGCTTTTGTAAATCTTGCGGATCTATTTTGGACATCAGTTTACGCGCTGTATCTGGTATAGGTACCAAGCCACGACGCTTATCTTTTGGAAGAGCTTTTAATAGTGCTTCAATCAAATCAAGACGCCAACCTGGAATGCCCCATGACCATAAGTTTTCATTTACTTGTGGCAGGGCCTGTAGTGGAATCTTGATCGTCGCACCATCTTCATCATGACTTGGGTCAAATCGATAACTTGCCGCTAAACGAAGTTCGCCATTACGTAAGTAATCAGGGAACTGTTGGGTGGTTGGACGATCGTTAAGCCATAAAGCATCGTCATCGATGAACAAATAACGTGGATTTTGAGGCTCAACTGTTGCACGCCAATCTTCAAAACTACGCCGACTCGCAACATCTTCAGGCACTTTTGCTGCATAAAACTGATAAATCGTCTCTTCGTCTACCACCAAATCACGACGTCGCAATTTGTCTTCAACTCGCTCCACTTCTTCTAGTTTAAGTAAGTTATGTTTTAAAAATGGCGGCGTAATCCCCAGATGACCCGTCGTTAACGCATCGCGAAGGAAAATTTCATGCGCCGCAGTTTGATCGACCTTTTCATAATTGATTTGACGCTTAGGCTCAATAATCAAACCAAACAGTGAAATTTGATCATATGCGTTAACCACACCTGCTTTTTTCGACCAATGCGGTTCAAAGTAATGATGTTTCACTAAATCACGTGCAGCTAGCAATATCCACTCAGGCTCAATTTTCGCCAGTGTTCGTAAATACACCTGAGAGGTTTCTACCATCTCAAATGCCATGACCCATGGTGTATTGGTTTTGTGTAAGGTTGATGCAGGAAATATACGTGCCTTTTGTTGACGCACTGCCATGAATACATTGCGTTCATCTGTTTTATTTGCAATGAATGACAATAGTCCCGTGAGTAAAGCTCTGTGAAGATTTTCGTAACTGGTTTTCTTTTCATTAAAAGAAAGCTTTAAGCCTTGAGCAAGATCAACCAGTTGCTCATGTGTTTTTTTCCATTCTCTCAAGCGTAGCCAACTCAAGAAATGATTACGTGCAAATGTTCGACGCTTATTTTCACTCATCTCCCGATTTGCAACCAACGCATCCCATAATTTGAGATAGAACAGAAAGTCAGAGTCGGCTTCACGAAATAAGGCGTGCTTCTGATCCGCTTGCATTTGTTTATCAGCAGGACGCTCTCTTGGATCCTGAACAGCTAACGCAGCCACGATAATCAATACTTCATTGAGTGCCCCAAAATGAGCACCCCCCAAAATCATACGTGCGAGTCTTGGATCAATTGGCATTTTTGCCATTTGTTGACCAATTTTGGTGAGAGAATCGCCTTTGCCTTGAAGTCCACCTTTATCTAAATATGAGGCTGTTTTAGCCGCAAGAGAAGGATTACTCTTTTCCGTCATCGCCCCGAGTTCAATCAGCAGTTTACGACCATCATTGACGAGACGATGATCAGGCGGTTCAATAAAGTCAAAATCTTCGAGTGTTCCAAGACCTAAACTCTGCATCTGCAAAATAACAGATGCCAAATTAGTACGTTTGATTTCAGGTTCAGTAAATTCGGGACGACTTAAAAAGTCTTCTTCTGAATACAGTCGAATACACACACCCGGTGCAATACGACCACAACGACCTTTACGCTGATTGGCTGCTGCTTGAGAAATCGCTTCAATCGGTAAACGCTGAACACGCGAACGGTAGTTATAACGAGAGATACGTGCAAAACCACTATCAATGACGTAACGTATGTTTGGAACGGTCAATGCAGTTTCCGCAACGTTGGTGGCAATAATGATACGCCGTCCACCACCTGCAGGATTAAAAATCTTTTGTTGTTCAGATAACGCTAGTCTCGCATACAAAGGTAGAACTTCTGTATGACGAGGTCCATGTTTGATTAAAGTTTCCTGTAGCTCACGAATCTCTTGTTCCGTACTGGCAAAAATCAAAATATCTGCGTGTTCAGGATGACCTTTTTCCTGTGCATCTTTGAAACATTCTTCAACAGCTGATACTACTGCGCGCGGTAGGTTTTCTTCAAAGTCATCAAACTCATCATCATCACTCCCTACAATACTCATTTCAGAGATCGGACGATAACGCACTTCAACAGGAAAACTACGACCTTCAACCTCAAAGATCGGTGCGTTATTGAAGTAACTTGAAAAACGATTAACGTCTAAAGTTGCAGATGTGATGATTACCTTTAAATCTCTCCTGCGCGGTAAAAGTTGCTTCAAATACCCCATGATAAAATCAATGTTTAATGATCGCTCATGCGCTTCATCAATAATAATCGTATCGTATTTGGTTAAGAAACGATCATGAGCCAATTCAGCCAGCAAAATACCATCTGTCATTAAACGAACGATAGAGTCCTGTGAACCCTGTTCGTTAAACCTTACTTTAAATGAAATAGACTCACCGAGTTTTTCACCCACCTCTTCTGCAATACGTTGCGATACACTGCGCGCAGCTAATCGTCGTGGCTGGGTATGACCAATTAACCCTGTTAAACCACGTCCCGCAAGCATGGCTATCTGAGGAAGCTGAGTTGTTTTACCTGAACCTGTTTCACCGGCAACAATAATGACCTGATGCTTTTGAATAGCCTCAATCAATTTGTCTGCGTATTGGGTAACAGGTAAATCTTGATTAAGTTTGATATTAGGAATGCGTTGAATACGCTGTTGTACTTTTAAATTTGATTTTTCAAAAAGTTCTTGATATTTCTTTTCATTGGCATCTTTTCCTTTGCGTAGTCGACTTAAACGATGAAGATCTCGTGCCATCACCATTTGTTCTACATTTAACCCTATCGTTGCCAAGTTTTAGCCCTATACCAATTACGAAACGCTTTATTCTACTCATTTTCAAAGATTATCCCAAATCTGAATCGGACTATTTTTTTAGATTAAATGAGAATATAAAGCTTAAAATGATCTTATGTTGAAATAGAAACATGTCAGCCGTCTTATGTGACAATTCATACAATTTTTGAAATTTTCATGTGGCTTTTTATATTTTTGAAAAACTAAATCCAAAATAATGATGATTTTTTTAATATTTACCCTTGAATTTTCACTTCAGTGTCTTCATGTTGGTAGGCATGTGAAATTTTCTCATCCTGTCACGAATACATCATTTTGATGTGTTACAAGGAAGACAGATGACAAACTTAAATGGCAATCAATTTACATAATTCGGTTTTTCCGATTTTTGTAATGTAAAAATACCATTTCAGCACAGAACGAAAGTTCGATACTCTAATTGAAAATTAAAGACTAACCTCAATCATGGAGACAATGATGAGCTTAATTAATACTGAAGTTAAACCATTCGCAGCTACAGCTTACCACAACGGTCAATTCGTAGACGTGACTGAAGCTGATCTTAAAGGCAAATGGTCTGTAGTATTTTTCTACCCTGCTGACTTCACTTTCGTTTGCCCAACTGAACTTGGTGACCTTGCTGACAACTACGCTGAATTCCAAAAATTAGGCGTGGAAATCTACGGTGTTTCTACTGACACTCACTTCACTCACAAAGCTTGGCACGACACTTCTGACGTAATTGGTAAAATCCAATACCCATTAATCGGCGATCCAACTTGGACTCTTTCTAAAAACTTCGAAGTTCTAATCGAATCTGCTGGTCTTGCTGACCGCGGTACTTTCGTAATCGACCCAGAAGGTAAAATCCAAATCGTTGAAATCAACGCTGGTGGTATCGGTCGTGATGCTCAAGAACTTCTTCGTAAAGTTAAAGCAGCTCAATACGTTCACGCTCACCCAGGCGAAGTTTGCCCTGCTAAATGGAAAGAAGGCGATGCAACTCTTGCTCCTTCAATCGATCTAGTTGGTAAAATCTAATTCATTAGATAGCACTAAAAAAACCACGCTTTGCGTGGTTTTTTTGTGTTCAATCCATCAAATTCTCAATCACCATCAATTCCGCGTAATCATCAATAATCCACACCCAATATTCAGCGTCATCGTGCAAAAATCTGGATCAGCCTTAACATCCTTTAAAAAACTTTGTATTTCAGCAGCATGGGAAATCACTTTATCTACAAGTATTACGCCATGTTCAGGATGTAGTACCTTTTTTAAATATTGCCAATAATCAGGATATGCATTTCGATTCGCATCTAAGATAATTAAGTCATACACATCGCCTTCATTAATTAATAAATTAATTGCTTCACTGCTGATAAAATCAATAAGGTGATCTAAACTAAATTGTTTGGCGTACTGAGTCGCAAGTGCTATTCTTTTTGAGTTTATATCAACCGTAGTCACTCGACCCTGATGATCCGAAACCGACTCCGCCATCCATAATGTTAAATATCCTGTCGAAGTTCCTATTTCAAGAATTCGTTTAGAGGTCTGGATCTTAATGAGCATCGAAATATAATGGGCAGATTCTGGTTTTATATTTCGATATCTCAGATCGCGATCAGTTTGATATGCATCATGTTGAATTAACTGCTGATATAAACTTTGCATTTGACTTAGAAATTCAGCATTCATGACATATTCTCATTGAATCGATTTCTATAAACTAATCAAAGATAAAGTCTTTACTATGACAATCATCATAATTTTTGAATCAATTTAAAACGTTCAATTTCACGATCATCATCTTCTAGATAAATACTTTCCGTAAACATCGCTAATGGCCTTACCCATATTGAATAATCTCCATAAAGGCATTGATAGACCACAAGCTTTTCTTGAGTTTCACTATGCGTCGCTACATGAAGGACCTGATAAAGTTGTCCTTTATAGTGTTTATAAATGCCTCTCTCTAAGGTCATAATTCGTCCTCGCTCATATCTATTAAAATAATTTTAGTGTAAATGTCTGAATTTAAATTGCTTTTATACTTGAAAATTCAAGTTTTAACTCAATATTTTCATACATCTACACCAATGACTTTGATGAAATTTATTTTTCCGATTGAATTTATAAAAACAAACTGTTTTATCTATTCAATCAATTATCTTAGTATACCTGTATCGAATGAATTATTACTCCTTTGGAGACGTTAGCAATGTTAGATCAAAATACTTCAGCTCAATTAAAAACGCTTTTAGAACGCCTTGAGGGTCCAATCGAATTGGTTGCGACTTTAAATGATTCAGACAAATCTGCAAAAATCAAAGAACTTGTGGAAGAAGTGGCTGCACTTTCTCCATTAGTCACAGCTCGTTTTGATGGTCAAAATAAACGTGCGCCGAGCTTTGGTATTGCTAAAGCGGGTGAAAAACCGCGTGTCTTCTTCGCAGGTTTACCAATGGGTCATGAGTTCACTTCTTTGATTTTGGCATTGCTACAAACTTCTGGTTATGCACCAAAAGTATCTGATGAAGTATTGGCATCCATTAAAGCTTTAGAAATCAAATCTGACTTTGATGTATTCGTATCTTTAAGCTGTCATAACTGCCCAGATGTGGTTCAAGCACTTAACTTGATCGCAATCTACAACCCTGGCACAACAGCAACCATGATTGATGGTGCATTCTTCCAAGACGAAG
>NZ_JBWYIP010000020.1:0-46765 GCF_056783825.1 Acinetobacter sp. 24-47-39 | reverse complement strand
GAGCATTTCGAAATCATTGCAAGTGCTTTTAACCCCATGTTTTAATGAGTGTTCTATTTTTATGCACCATTATGATTCATTAATAATCACATTTACACTTAACCCTATAATATTGAAGCAAAAATATTAATTTAATATTTCTGCTTTTTTTTTAATCACTATTTCGCTTTTGAAGGTTTTATATTCACACTTAAAATTTTAATAGGATTTTTTGGCACATCTTGATACATACCAAATCTACCAGTAGGCACTTTTGCAATTTTATCGACAACATCCATGCCCTTAGTTACCTGACCAAACACAGCATAACCAGGATTCATTGGCGCTTTATTTAGAAAATCATTATCCGCAATATTGATAAAAAATTGGCTTGTTGCTGAATCAGGCTGGTTTGTACGTGCCATGGCTAAAGTGCCACGGTTATTCTTTAAGCCATTATAAGACTCGTTCTTGATTGGAGGTCGATTCGCTTTTTCTTTCATCGATACATCTAATCCTCCACCTTGGATCATGAACCCTGGAATAACCCGATGGAAAATTGTGCCGTTATAAAAATTAGCTTTCGCATAAGTTTCAAAGTTCTTTGCTGAAATCGGAGCTTTATCATTAAACAACTCGATTTCGATATCTCCTGCTGATGTTTTGATTTGCATATGCGTATTTGCTGCCAAAGACAAAGTACTCATCGCCGCAACAGAAGCACCTAACATCATTTTTTTTAACATACGCTATCCTCTTATTGATGTTTTATCTTATCTATTATTCACGAATCAATCGCCAGAAAAGATTCAATTTTTTGTTAAGCATCAAAGTATTTTTATTCGATTGCTGTATATAAAGAAAAAATCCTGAGTTTCGTTTGAAACTCAGGATTTGAAAGTAAGCATCTATTAACTATTTTTATCCCAAAATTTTCTAAACTCTTTACTCATTTCAATCAACAACTTTTTAGAACGCCCTGAGACTAGCGTTAGATTAATAAATCCGTGTGTTTGATCTTCAAAATCTTGATACAACACTTTAGTGCCATTTTGACGTAATTTGTGGGCGTAAATTTTGCCTTCATCATGCAATACATCATGTCCCGCTGTAACAACATAAGCTGGTGCCAATTTTTTTAGATTGCCGTATGTTGGGGAGATTAGTGGATTATCCAAAGCAACTTTATGTCTTGTCGCGTAGTATTCTGTCACATAGTCAATATCGCTGTTGGTTAATACTAAACCATCTTTATACGCAAAGAATGATGGATGACGACTTTTGAAATCAACCGCAGGATATATTAAAAATTGAGCTTGAGGCGCATAACTAGCATTCAATGCACGTTGAGCAACGACAGCACTAATATTACCGCCAGCACTATCTCCTGCCACAGCAATACGGTTTTTTAAGATTTTAAAGTGACGGCGATTTTGATATACCCATGCCAATGCATCTTCACATGATTGAATCAATGATTGTGGAGAAACTTCTGGCGCTAAAGGATAATCAATACTGATCACTTGTACTTTTGCATAATTCGCAATGATTCGGCACGCTTCATCATGTGTATTCACACTTCCGACAACAAACCCACCACCATGATAAAACACAATCATTGGTAATTTTTTATTCGGGGCAGGATGATAATGTCTGGCAAATACAGTACCACTTTGTAGAGGAAGACGAATATCTTCTACATATTGAACATGAGATGATTTATGTGTGATGGATTGGATTTGATTTTCAAATTCTTTTCTTGATTTATCAATATCAGCGCCAATAAAGCCTGATTTTCCTTGTTTCAACTGTGCAGCCATCAAGCATTTTGTAAAGCTATCGAGTTGAGGATAGTCATAGGGATAGCCAAGTAACTTCACTAGAGATTCTTGAACGATCTTTGGGAGTCGATCTAATGCACGTCCTGCAGAACCCTGACCATTTTCAAGTAATTGTTGTATTTTTTGATTCACGATTCCGATCCTTTTAAAAATCCGTATTCTTCATATTTTCTACACGATCAGCCATTTCATGACTATTTTGTTAACTAAGTCTACTGATCAATATACAAACTTCAATCCCATTTACGCTAATCTGACTATAGCAGTCTTGTCATTGACTATTTAATCCAACATCAGGAATTTTTTGGTTGTCCTGATTCAACATATAAAGGTGAAAGCTATGGCAATAAAAGTAATGATAATGTCATTGGCCACAGCAGTTCTTGCAGTCGGTTGTGTGGCCTTCCCTGACGATGGCCCTTATTATAATGGTAATTATGACCATCGTTATGATCGTGATTATGATCGCAACTATGACCGTCAACGTTGGGAGAGAGAACGCGCACAACGTTTACATCAACAGCGCCTTGAACAAGAAAAGCGCAAACGTGAATATGAACGTCAACGCCAACAACGTGAATTAGCAGATCGACGTAATAAAGAGCGTGCTGAGCATGATCGTCGTAAACAGATTGAACAACGTCAAAAGGAAATTTTAAAACAACGTCAAGCTGAACGTAATCGTTGGAATCAAGATAATCGTAAAAAAGCGATTGAAGAACAACGTAAGCGCTTAGAACAGGATCGCAAGAAGCGAGAACAGGAACGTCAACATGATCGCCGAGATCGTTAAGCTTTCTTGGACTCAAGACAATTGATTTAAAGTTACCTCACAAACCTAACATTCACATTTGAATGTTAGGTTTTTTTAAGTGCTGTAATTCTAAAAATAGACAGTAAAGGCATCCTATTTACTCTCTATTCTCTGCTTTTTCATAAAATTTAATCCATTATAAGCAGTTTAAATGAATTAAAATTCATTGCATTTTACTCAACAACTTGAGGGGCTTCTGCACCTTCAGCTGGGACAGCTTGAATCGGTTCAGCAGACTCTACACTTGGGTCAGCTTGTACAGCCACACCATTTTGGGTATCCATTTCAGTAGTTGCCGCTTGCGCTATTGAAGCATCTGTTTGTGTGGTCGCTTGAGCAGTTTCAGCAGATTGGTTTGAAGTACAACCTACAGTAGCAAAACCAATAGCTGCAAATGCCAGAGAAATGAGACCTAATTTTTTCATTGTTTAATTCCTTACTTGAAACATTCAAAGTCAGAGTTAACTTTGAAGGCTTATCATTCCTGACTTTTTTATTTCATGCGTCAGTTCTTGGTTCAAGTTTCGATGACTTCAGGTTGAACTTATGAAAAAAGTGTAAAGAAAATGCAATTCAACTTTTATAGTTGAATACATATCCTAAGCCATTTGTTTAGTTTATTTTTTTGTGCAAATGTAGTTAGATATAAGCCCTTTTTGAATGTGACTGAATCACAGTGTGGCTACACGTTATATCGGTTGCTTAACATTATTACTCAGATCTCGACAAGCAAAAAAAAACTCATCCAAGGAGGTTGGATGAGCTATTAAAAAGCAAAAACAAAATAAATAGAAACTACAGCGTTAGTATCTGGTTAAAGATAATACAGATTTGATTCTTTAAAAGGAAAGACTTGTTTTATCTGAATCTATATATTTTATATATAAAATATACACTAAATCATATTTTTATAATCTTTCTTCAGTTCATCTCCTCTTCTTATTCTAGACTTTAGATTTCTCTAAATGGATCGAAAAATTTTCATTCCTTGTTGTAAAGATGAATTTAGTAGAAATAAACATCGTTTAAGCTTGAATTATTTATAGTCGCCCACATTACCTTTGTATTGATGAATTACACACGCATGGCAGTTCAGATTAACGCAGTTAACACTGATGCCAAAGGACTGTACATGTTTAAAAACCCATTTAAGCGGAGATCTTCCATGGCAAATGAGCAAAACGAACAAACTCAGGACGTTCAAACGGAACAAACTGAACAGCAAGTTGAAAATCAACAAGCTGAAGTTGAAGTTTCTGTAGAAGACCTTCAAGCGCAAATCGCAACGCTGACTGAAAACTTAAAATATGAAAAAGCAGTTGCTGCAAATGCGAAGTATGAAGCAGAAAAAACCAAAGAACGTTTAGAGCGTGAAGCGGATACTGCGAAAAAATTTGCTTTAGAGAAATTTGCAAAAGAATTATTGGATTCAGTTGACAACCTTGAACGTGCAATTGCTGCTGCAGGTGATGAAAAAACGCCTTTATCAGAAGGTGTAGAACTCACACTGAAGTCATTATTAGCAACATTAGAAAAATTTGGTGTTGTGGCAGTTGACACTGAAAATGGTTTTAATGCTGATTTGCATCAAGCAGTAGGTATTGCTCCAGATGCAAAAGCGGGTGAGATTGGTACGGTACTTCAAAAAGGTTACACCCTTTCTGGACGTTTACTTCGTCCTGCAATGGTCATGGTAGGCCAATAAGTCAAGAAATACGGGAGTTTGTAAAAATTTTTTAAGTTTTTAACTTGAAAAATAATGAATGGCTCTCATATCGGATAACAAGTGAAAGATCACAACAAAATTTTCGAGGAACACATCAATGGCTAAAATTATTGGTATTGACTTAGGTACTACAAACTCATGTGTTGCAGTACTTGAAGGCGATAAAGTTAAAGTAATCGACAACGCTGAAGGCGCTCGTACAACTCCGTCTATTATTGCGTATAAAGATGGCGAGATCCTTGTTGGTCAATCAGCTAAACGTCAAGCGGTAACAAACCCGAAAAATACATTATTTGCGATCAAACGTTTGATTGGTCGTCGTTACGAAGATCAAGCAGTTCAAAAAGATATTGGTCTTGTACCTTACAAAATCATCAAAGCTGACAATGGCGATGCTTGGGTTGATGTAAACGACAAGAAACTAGCACCGCAACAAATCTCTGCAGAAGTTCTTAAGAAAATGAAGAAAACTGCGGAAGATTACTTAGGTGAAACAGTTACTGAAGCGGTAGTTACTGTTCCTGCATACTTCAACGATGCTCAACGTCAAGCAACGAAAGATGCTGGTAAAATTGCTGGTTTAGATGTTAAACGTATCATCAACGAACCAACAGCTGCAGCGCTTGCGTTCGGTATGGATAAGAAAGAAGGCGATCGTAAAATCGCGGTTTACGACTTAGGTGGTGGTACTTTCGACGTATCAATCATTGAAATCGCTGACCTTGATGGCGACCAACAAATCGAAGTGTTGTCTACAAATGGTGACACATTCCTAGGTGGTGAAGACTTTGATAACGCGTTAATCGACTTCTTGGTTGAAGAATTCAAGAAAGAACAAAATGTAAACTTGAAAAACGATCCTCTTGCACTTCAACGTTTAAAAGAAGCTGCTGAAAAAGCGAAGATTGAATTATCTTCTTCTAATGCAACTGAAATTAACCTTCCGTATATCACGGCTGATGCGACTGGTCCTAAACACTTAGTGATCAACGTAACACGTGCAAAATTAGAAGGTTTAGTTGCTGACCTAGTTGCACGTACAATTGAGCCTTGTCGTATTGCGCTTAAAGATGCAGGTTTATCAACTTCTGATATCTCTGACGTAATCTTGGTTGGTGGTCAATCTCGTATGCCACTTGTACAACAAAAAGTACAAGAGTTCTTCGGTAAAGAGCCACGTAAAGACGTGAACCCTGACGAAGCTGTAGCAATGGGTGCTGCGATCCAAGGTGCTGTGCTTTCAGGTGATAAGAACGACGTTCTATTACTTGACGTTACACCATTGACACTTGGTATTGAAACAATGGGTGGCGTGTTAACTCCAATTATCGAGAAAAACACAACAATCCCTGCGAAAAAATCACAAGTGTTCTCTACAGCTGCTGATAACCAGCCTGCAGTAGACATTTCGGTTTACCAAGGTGAACGTAAAATGGCTCAACAAAACAAATTGTTGGGTAACTTCCAATTGGGCGATATCCCACCTGCTCCACGTGGTGTGCCGCAAATTGAAGTATCGTTCGACATCAACGCTGATGGTATCTTGAAAGTATCTGCGAAAGACAAGAGCACTGGTAAAGAGCAATCAATTCAAATTAAAGCAAACTCAGGTTTGAGCGATGCTGAAATTGAAGCGATGATCAAAGATGCTGAAGCGAATGCTGAAGAAGATCGTAAGTTTGAAGAACTTGCTAAAGCGCGTAACGAAGCTGATGCATTAGTTTCTTCTGCTCAAAAAGCAGTAAAAGACCTTGGCGAACAAGTAACTGCTGATGAAAAAACTGCGGTTGAAACTGCTGTTTCAGAACTTGAAGCTGCAACAAAAGAAAATGATGTTGACGCGATCAAAGCGAAGACCGAAGCACTTCAAAACATCATCATGCCGATCACTCAACGTGCTTATGAAGCTGCGCAGGGTGCTCAAGGTGGTGCGCAAGGTTTTGATCCAAATGCATTCCAAGGTGATGCTGCTGGTCAACAACAAAAAGCGGACGATGGCGTTGTAGATGCTGAGTTCACTGAAGTTAAAGATGACAAAAAATAATTTGTCGCTTTAAATAAAAGACCGCGCGAAAGCGCGGTTTTTTATTTACATCTTTGAATTTTTAAATGATTATCAGATATTTGTATCTTGCATTGCAGGCATCATAATTTCTTTCACACAAGATGCTCTAGACGTATTAAGCACAAACTGAACGGCAGCAACTACATCAGACACAGGAATTAAAGATTCGTCTGTTTCTTCTAGGACAGATTCTATTGTTGTATCTAGATCAAAATCAGGTGCTAAATATCCAAGATTTAACACCGTAACGCCTATTCGATCCTTTCGTATCAACTCTCTTAAGGCATGGGAAATTCCACGTAATGCAAATTTGGTAGCTGAAAACACTATTTCTTTTCCATTGTGATTGTCTAAACCCCATGTTGAACCAATGAGGATCACTTTGGCATGATCTGATTTCTTTAAATTTTCCAAAATGGATTGTATAGATAAAATACAACTGGTGATATTTGTATTGATGATCGTTTGAATTTCTAATGCTGAGATTGATGAAAAATCATAGTCATGCGTAAAAGCATCTTGCTCCCAAACACCTACATTATGAATAAATACATCTAATGCTTTATCTCCAATTACGTCTTTAATTTTCTTGCATGCTTGGACAGGATAAGCTAAATCAGTTTGAATCCACTCAATCTGGCGTGGTAGTTGTGGGGTTGAGCGTGATATTCCATAGATTAAATCATCATCATTTGGAACTAAAGTAGCTAACGCTTTTCCTAGACCATAACTGATGCCATGAATTAAAAAAGTTTTATTGATCGATGATGGCACTGTCGTTTTTCCAATTTTGTTATTAGATTTCTTATGATCAAATCTCAAGTTAGCTTGAGGTCAAGTTAAATTAAAAACACAAATAAAATAGAAAAATTCAAATAACAGTTTTTATGACGATGACCAAAATAACCTGCCTATTTTAATAAAAAAGCCCAATCTACATTGGGCTTTTTATCACGAATTACTCATCAAACGAACTTTCTAACTCTTCAAGTTCCATCATCAGTTCAAGCATTTTTTCTTCTGCTTGTGCTAATTTTCCTTTAAGCTCAGTTTGTTCATTCATCAATTTTAAAAGATCATCTTTCCGAGATGCATCATAAAGTGATGCATCTCCTAAAGCATCCTCAATTTGACCTAAACGTGGTTGGATTTTCGCAATCTCAGCTTCCAATTTTTCAATATTTTTACGAATTGGGCGGCTCATTTCACGGCGACGCGCAGCTTCTTTACGCTGTGCTTCTTTATCTACTTTAGAAACTACAGGCTTATCGATCACTTGAGATTTTACTGGCTCAGGTGCTTGCTGCCCTTGCTTCATCAACTCTGCACGTGCTTGACGTAACCAGTCTGCATAAGCGACCAGATCACCTTCAAACTCACGACATTTACCGTTATGCACTAGGAGTAATTCATCACAGACACTTGCAATCAATTGGCGTTCATGTGAGACCAACACCACTGCCCCTTCAAAGTCTTGTAGTGCCATGGTTAATGCATGACGCATATCCAAGTCTAAATGGTTGGTCGGTTCATCTAAAATTAAAACATTTGGACGCTGCCAGACAATCAAAGCCAATGCTAAACGTGCACGCTCACCCCCTGAGAAGCTTTCACACGGCGTATCCATACGCTCACCAGAGAAACCAAAACTCCCTAAGAATGCCCGTAAAGTCGCTTCACTAATCTTCTTATCTGCAATACGAGATAACTGCAACATTGGACTCGCATTACCATCTAATGCATCCATTTGATGTTGGGCGAAATAACCAATATTGAGGAGTTCAGATGCTTTTCGTTGACCTTGAATTAAAGGTAAATCACCCACCAATGATTTAATTAATGTGGATTTACCCGCTCCATTCATCCCCAATAAACCAATACGGCTGGTTGGCGTGATTTGTAGTTTCACATTGGTCACAATCAGTTTGTCACCATAACCAATATCAGCACTATCCAGTTGTAACAACGGAGAACTCATTTTGGTTGGCTCACGGAAGCTAAAGGTAAAAGGCGTATCGACATGCGCAGCAGAAAGCTCTTGCATTCGTTCAAGCTGTTTAATACGACTTTGTGCCTGTTTCGCTTTGGTTGCCTTAGCTTTAAAACGATCAATATATTTTTGCAGATGTGCACGTAGCTCGAGCTGTTTCTCATAGGCTTGTTGTTGCTGAGCTAAACGTTCACTTCGGGTACGTTCAAATGTTGAATAGTTGCCGGTATAAAGCGTTAATTCTTGGTTTTCGATATGCAAAATATGGTCGGTAATGGCATCCAAGAAATCACGGTCATGCGAAATCAGTACCAATGTGCCTTCATATGCTTTTAACCAATCTTCTAACCATAAAATAGCGTCTAAATCTAAATGGTTCGTCGGTTCATCAAGTAAGAGTAAATCTGAACGACTCATCAAAGTACGTGCAAGATTTAAACGCATACGCCATCCACCAGAGAAACTTTTTACACTAAGTTCTGACTGATGTTCAAAGAAGCCTAGCCCAGCCATCAGTTGTGATGCTTTAGACGGCGCTGAGTAGCCACTAATTTCATCAAAACGACCATATAGATTTGCCAAATCTTGATCAGATAATCCCTCAGGATGCTCAAGTTTGTGTTGGATATCCCAATACTCTTCATCACCGGATAGAACGAAATCAATCGCTTTCATATCCAGCGCTTTAATCTCTTGCGCCATATGCGCCACTGTCCAAACCGATGGTCGTGTTAATGAGCCACCATCTGATTCCATGCCTCCAAGTAATGCTGAAAACAACGTCGATTTTCCTGCACCATTGACACCTGTTAAACCAATCTTCCAACCAGAGTGAAGTTGCATAGACGCTTTTTCAAATAAAATGCGACCGCCGCGGCGAATGGTAAGTTGGTCTAACTGAATCATAGATATTCAAACAAATAAGTATTGGATGGCGCATTTTAATGGATTTCAACCAGAACAACCAAAAATTAATCCATCTTTCATCTTCATTTCATTCTTGACATAAACAAGCCATCACTCAGGATGGCTTTTGAATCATTCAAAACTTAACGATTTAGTCAGTAAAAGTTACTTTAGCAATGGCCTTTTTACCTGCTTGAACAATCACTGTTTTGTTTTCGTTAATTGAGAATGATGCATCCACCACTTCCCAATCAACTTTTACGGCTCCACGTGAAACAGCATCTTTGGCTTGCGCTGCATTTTTGGTTAAGCCCGCTGCACGAACAATAGAAGCAATAAACATTTCACCACCGAATTCACCACGTGAAATCGTCACTTCTGGCGTTCCTTCAGGAAGCTCACCTTCTGTGATGATATTCCCTGCACCTTTATGTGCATTCGCAGCAGCTTCGCTTCCATGGAAACGTTCCACTAACTCGAGCGCTAAGATACGTTTAATTTCTTGAGGGTTACGACCTTCAGCCATTTCTTTCAATAAGCCTTCGATCTCTTCCATTGACTTGAAGCTCAGCAGTTCGAAATATCGCTCAATTAAGCTGTCTGGCATCGAAAGTACTTTTTGGTACATCGCACCAGGTGCATCGAATACACCAATGTAGTTACCTAAAGATTTAGACATTTTGTTGACGCCATCTAAACCTTCAAGAATTGGTACAGTGATACACACTTGTGGCTCTTGATTATAACGACCTTGTAAAGTACGCCCCATCAGCAAGTTAAAGGTCTGATCCGTACCACCTAACTCAACATCTGCCTCGAGCGCGATAGAGTCATAGCCTTGCACCAATGGATATAAAAACTCGTGAATCGCAATCGGCTGTTGGTTGTTATAGCGTTTAGTAAAGTCATCACGTTCAAGCATACGTGCAACCGTTTGCTGTGAAGCCAATTGAATCAGGTCAGCAGCAGTTTTTTGAGCAAACCATTCTGAGTTAAACACCACCTTAGTTTTATTTGGATCAAGAATTTTGAACACTTGTTCCTGATAGGTTTTCGCGTTTTCTAAGACTTGCTCACGTGACAATGGTGGACGAGTTGCACTTTTACCTGTTGGGTCACCAATCATCGCAGTGTAATCACCAATCAAGAAGAATACTTCATGACCTAAGTCTTGAAACACTTTAAGCTTGTTAATTAATACCGTATGACCTAAGTGTAAGTCTGGTGCTGTAGGATCAAAACCCGCCTTAATTTTCAAAGGACGATTCAATTTTAATTTCTTCAGAAGATCTTCTTCTGAAATAATTTCATGTGTGCCTCGTTGAATGAGGGCAAGTTGTTCTTCAGCAGGCAGGAAATTTGACATCACAAAACCCAAATACATCTGTTGTTCAATTTGTGCGATATACTAACACTTTTTCAGCACAATGCAGGCTTAAGAATAATCATGACCACAATCTACATTGGTGTAATGACTGGCACGAGTATGGACGGCGTCGATTTTGTAGCCGCTTCTTTTGATCCATTACAGATCCATGCAACGCTGACATTAGCCTTTGATCCAGATTTACGTGATGAACTGATGGCACTTACTTTGCCAGACGATAATGAAATTGACCGCATGGGTAAAGCTGATGTCGCTTTAGCACAGATGATCGGTCATGGAATCAACCAACTTATACAAGAAAATAATCTCGATAGAACTCAAATAAAAGCCATTGGATCTCATGGTCAAACGATTCGTCATCGTCCCGAACATGGATTTACCCTTCAAATTGGTGATCCCAACATTATTACTGAAATCACTCAAATTCCTGTGGTATCAGATTTTAGACGCCGTGATATGGCTGCTGGTGGTCAAGGTGCTCCTCTAGTGCCAGCATTCCATCAAGCCTTATTTCAGCATCCGACGATACACCGTGTGATCTTAAATCTCGGTGGAATTGCCAATGTCAGTATGTTACCTGCGGGTAATCCTAAAGGCGTATATGGCTTCGATACTGGACCAGCCAATATTTTGATGGATGCTTGGTGTGAACGTTACACAGGTCAGCCTTATGATGAAAATGGCAATTGGGCTGCTTATGGTACGCCTATTCGCGCTTTGCTTGATCGTTTGCAATCACATGACTTTTTCTCCAAAGAACCGCCAAAAAGTACTGGTCGTGAAGACTTTAATTTGGAATGGTTGGATGAACAAATTGCCGATTGGCGTAGCGATGTTGAATACGATGAACTTGAAGATACGCCTGAAAATATTCAAGCAACGCTGATGAAACTCACGACACGTGCCATTAAGAAAGCCATTTATCGCTCCCCTATGGACACAGGTGAAGTTTATGTCTGTGGGGGTGGTGCGTATAACTCACAATTATTAGAACAATTACGTTGGCGTTTACGTAAACATGAGTGGAGTGTTCAAACCACAGCAGATTTGGGATTAGCACCGACTTGGGTGGAGGCGACTGCTTTTGCGTGGTTGGCTATGCGATTTGTAAACCAGCTTGCTGGTAATTTACCTGAAGTGACAGGAGCTCAAGGAGATCGAGTTTTAGGAACGATCACTGCGGTTTAAATGAAGAATCGATGTATCCACTATCCTGAGTTGATACATCGATTAACTTAAACAGGTGCAAAATTCAATTTTGAAAGTGGCGAGTTTACAGCAAAGATTCGATGTCTACATTCAGTAAAGCCATTTTCCCTTAAACGCTGAAGATGCATATTTAGATAGTCCTCTGCATCTGCTTGGCTTTCAAATAAGTAAATTCCACCTGCTTCTTTGGATACTTCATTTTCAGTCCAAATTTTCCAAATCAAGCCTTTCTCATTTGCTATTGAATCCGCGAGTGTTTTGAAACTTTCAAACATTTCATGACCCCAAGGTCCATCATAGGGAAAATCAATTTGTAGAATAATTGCCATTCAACTTTTCCTTATATACGCGCATCTTTGATTAAGTCATCAATAGCTTGTGTTAATTTTTCCAATGCCACATGACCAGAGCCTATGATTTTGACATTGTCTCCATGACGTATCACAAAACTTGGGAACCCTTTTATGCCCCAACTTCGATTAAGCTTGAACTCTTCATAGGTCGCTGTTTGGGTCTCAGGTAATTCAAACAAAGTTGAGAATACGTCGAAATCCAGCTCAAACGTTTCACATATACTTCGATAATATTCAAGCTCGTTCGGATCTTCACCATCCACATAAAATTTATATTGGATTGCTGAAAAAAATGCCAAAAGTTTTTCATCGTGATGATCATGGTCTTGCCAAAGTTGTCGAGCAACGTAAATAGCACGTGCTGAAGGCTCGGTATCATAGTTAAAATGTGCTCTTTCTAACAATTTTTCAGTGAAAGGCTGTTGAGTCAGTCTCTGAATATTTTTCCATTCGGTGCGTAAAAAATTTTTGAAAGTATCGGTCCAAGCATCACCTCCACCAGGTCTTAAACCACCGCTAATCACTTGAAAGCCAACACCATGCTGAATTGCATATTCACGCGCTTGTTTAATGATATTTGAACTTCCCCAACACCATGAGCACATTGGGTCACCCACATAAATCAGGCTGAGGTCAGATGCTACATTGACCACTGCATTTTGGCCTTTTTCCAATTCGGCTACTGAACAAGTACCAGTTTCTAAATCACAATTCATTGTCATTGCTATGTCCTCAATTTGCTAAATCAGATCATTTGCTACATCTGATCGATTGACTTAACTTAGCGGTTCTATAATGATGTGAATAGACAATAAAAATGAAAGGTGGTGTTCGATTTTATGAACAGCTTACCCTACTCAATCGATGACCTATATTGGTTCGTACTGATTGCAGATGCTGGAAGTTTATCTGCGGCAGCAAGACGTTATGATATTGCTAAATCCACGTTATCCAATCGACTTTCAAGACTTGAAGAATCCTTAAATATTAGATTATTAAATCGAAATACTAATTCAAGCTCACTGACTGATGCTGGGAAGATTTTCTTAAAAGAAATCTCCCCCCTATTTCATCAGATTGAATCTCTGACGAATGATCTCACACAATTAGAAATACAACCCAAAGGTCGAATTCGAATAGCTGCTTCGGGAACTTTTGGAAAATTGGTGGTATTGCCTTTAATCTCTCAATTTTTAATTGAATATCCACATATTGATATTGAAATTGATTTGAATGACACTAAAGTTGATTTGATTTCTGGAGGATATGACTTAGCCATCAGACTTGGTGATTTAGCAGACTCTACACTTCATGCTCAAAAGGTTGGTCAAGTTCGAAGAATTTTATGTGCCAGTCCAACCTATCAAATGCATTGTGGCATTCCCGAATACCCTGAGCAACTGTGTGATCATCATTTTATCTCGCATAACCGCGAGCTATCCAAAATTACACTTTTCAAAAATGGTACGATAAAAAAATTTAAAATTTATACCCATTTGATGGTGACACCATCCGAACATGCACTTGCTGCTGTAGAAGCACATTTAGGAATTGCCGCCGTTGCAGAAATCCAAGTGGCCCAACAATTAGTCAACTCAACGTTAATTCATATTTTACCTGAATGGTCTCTAATGCCTGAAGATGTCCACTTGGTTACTCCGAGCTTAAGCTATCGGACCTTAGCTTTGAGACTTTGCTTAACGTTCTTACAAAAACAAATCCCAATACAAATACACCGTTTAATCAACCCATAATATTGTCAGACAATGAACGACCTTCTTTCACCTAGAACTGACCCGTTCAGCCCTAGTTCTATCATCCAAATTTGATAAAGATATGTAAAGGAAAGAGGATATCGATCATGGAAAAACAACAACGAATCACTGAGTTTCAAAAAGGCAATCTTATTTTTGATGTAATAGACAGCGGTCCAATCGATGGCACTCCAATTGTGCTATTACATGGTTTTCCTGAAACATCAAAAATTTGGCAGCATAGTGCCGAAATACTAAACCAACATGGTTTTCGCACCTACGCGTTAAACCAACGTGGATATAGCTTAAGGGCTCAACCAAAGAAACGTGCAGATTATGCCATTCAACATTTAGCAGATGATGTAAATGTTTTACTCGACTTAATTGGAGAGCCTTCATATATCGTAGGACACGACTGGGGCGCAGTCGTTGCTTGGGAAGTTGCTCTACGTTATCCTAATAAAATTAAACATTTGACCGCGATCTCCGTCCCTCACAAAGCAGCATTTATGCGGGCTTTTTACAGCAGTACACAACTTTTTAAATCCTATTATATGGGACTATTTCAGCTTCCATGGATACCTGAGTTGCTCTTTAATAAAACACCTCAAATTGGCGAGGCTTTATTAAAAAATTCTGGAATGACAGTTGAACAATTAAATGACTTTAAACAAGAAATGATTATAGAAAAACGGCTCAGCCCATCACTCAATTGGTATCGAGGTTTACCTTTTAGCTCTAATAAAACGCTATTCAATAAAGTCAAAGTTCCCACTTTATTTATTTGGGGCAAAGATGACGTTGCAATTGATGCTAAAGGTGTTCAGTTCAATCAAAATTATGTTGAAGGTCCGTATACGGAAATTCATTTAGAGGCGAATCATTGGATTCCAGTTCAAAATTATCATGAGCTGACTGATTTAATTCTGAAAGAACAGCAAAAATTATCATAAAAAAAGCCCGCTTAGCGGGCTTTTTTTTTGCTGCATATTAAATTGAGAATGAAGATCCACAACCACATGTCGTTGTCGCATTAGGATTTTGCACGATAAAGCGTGATCCTTCCAAACCTTCGACATAATCAACAACTGAACCAACGAGATATTGATAACTCAGTGAGTCAACAAGCATCTTCACATCACCATTCACAAATTCAGCATCGTCTTCATTTTGAGATTCAGCAAAATTGAATCCGTAAGAAAAACCAGAGCAACCACCACCTGTCACATATACACGTAACATCAAATCTTGATTTCCTTCGCTCTCACGAAGTTGACGAACTTTATTCGCAGCATTGTCAGTCAGCTCAAGTGCTTGGGCAGTCATGATGGATTCCTCAAAAAATTAAATAGGCTTTGAAATTAAAAGACCATATATCAAGTATAACATACTCGATATATGGTCATAACTCGAACTTTAAAGTTTATTCAGAGTAAATTTATCGGATTTAAATGTAACGTCCTATGAACTTATTTGTAGTTCTCATCCTGCAAGCTACATTCAAAGTTTGTCGGTTCATTCTTACAACGGAACTGCCAAAGTAGTTTCATCATTTGTTTGTTGTAAACACCTTGTTTAGTAAGTGCAATACGAGATTCACGCATCAATTTTTGATAACCAGGTTTATCTCCAGCTGGCACATTCATCCAATATTTAGCCGGAATATCCGCTTTCATTTTGCCTAAAATTTGATTCGCACGTGGTAATTGTGTTTTCACCCAATCACGCGATTTCTGTCCGAAACCTTCAGGGAATTTATCATGACGAATGATGATGTTACCGGTCACTTGAAGAATTGGATAATTCACAATTGCACCTTTCGTTCCTAGCCCTTTATGAAGTTCTAAAGGACGGAATACCGCTGCTGGTGCACCAATAATATCAACTTGGCCGTTATTGAATTTACTACCAAAATTAGTGACATCAGAACTCACTGCCTGCGCACCAATTTGCTGTACCATAATTTTTTGTGCCTGATCATAATCAAGTACGGCGATCTTTTTACCCGCAGCTTTAGCAACCGTATTAATACTACGATCACGCACCATTAAATAAGCATCGCCAACAGGAATCACACCTGCAACTTCATAGTTGCCATTTTTCATATGCTTTGCAAAGGTTGGACTTGCTAAACCTTGCATAACTTTGACAGCTAAATTGAGATTAGTAATCGCACCAATGGCATCTAAAGAGCCAGTGAAATTATTAAACTGACGACCGCGCATCCCTGTGATACTTACACCGTCACATTTACCTGCTTTGAAATCTTCAGCAATTACGCCTTCATTTTGTCCGACTTTAAGCTCAATATCAGCTCCCCACTGCTTAGCAGCAAGTTGATAATCTTTCATTAACGCATAGACATCGCCGTTTTTCCCGACGAGATCAAACACGCAGACGACTTGCTTTGCTTGTGAAGCCGTTGCAGCAGTCATTAAACCTGCTGATAGCAATAATGTTTTGGTTAAATTCATTTTATTGTTTCCTATTCCTTCTTTCTTATAGTCTCGAATATCCCATATCAAACACCTTAAACTTCAGTGTCAGTGTGTTGAACTAAAATGAGATTACACGATCCAATTGTGTAGATACTGATCCTGAGATGCTGTATGTATATGGTTTTTAGATACAGATCATTTAAATAGTACTTATTGTGATTAAAGCATACTTTTTTCTTATAAATGTGCATTGGCGAAAATGACATAAAATGAATAAAAAAAATCCTAGACCAGGTCTAGGATTTTTTCTTTAGAAATCAGAATTATTCACCACCAAGAGAACATTCGAAGTTGGATTTATCGACAGAGCAACGTGCTTTCTTAAGAACAGACATCATCTCTTTGTCATAAATACCTTGTTTAGTGAGATCCATACGACCATCACGAAGTAGTTTTTGATATTTCAGCTTTTCTTCAGCTGAGAATTGCATTTTGTACTTAGCAGGAATTTCACCCTCTAAACGCTTGATCATTGCGTAGCTTTTCGGTAAGTTTTTAACAAACCAATCACGTGATTTTTGACCAAACCCTTCAGGGAATTTTTCAGGCTTCATCACAAAGTTTGCTGTAATGTGTACTACAGGGAAATCAAACATTGCCCCTGTATTGCCTAAACCTTTATAAATTTCAAGAGGCTTATAGGCATATGCTGGTGCACCCACCATATCCACTTGACCATTATTGAACTTCGCAACAAAGTTCGAAACATCAGAGCCGACTGCTTGAGCACCGACACGTTGCACCATAATTTTTTGTGCTGGATCATAGCTTAATACTGCGAATTTCTTACCAGCGGCTTTTTCAATAGAATCAATTTTTTTATCACGCACGAAAATATATGCCGCGCCTAGTGGTGCAATACCAGCAATTTCATATTTTTTCCCGCCGAGATTTGTGACCATCTTTGCAGCATTACGTTTGTCTAAAGCAAAAGTAATCGCACGTTGTGCAATTGCATTTGATGGTGCGCCACCTAAAGAGTCAATCGAACCCACAAACTTGTTATATTGACGAGAACGCATCGCTGTTAAGAAAACAGCATCACACTTACCTGCTTTAAAATCATTATCGGCTACAGCCTCATCTTGACGTGGAATCAGATTGATATCTGCACCCCAGCCCTTTGCTGCCAATGCCCATTCTTGAGCCATTTGGAAAGATTCACCAGACTTACCGAGTAAATCAAATACACACACATCAACCTTTGCTTGAGCAGTTGAAACCATACCCATGGTTGAAGCCGCCAATAAAGCCAGAGTTGTTTTTTTCATTCTTAGTTCCTTTTAAGCATTTAAATGGATTCTTTTCCATGACAAAAATTTTAATCACTCTCTATTTAAAAAAATAGAGCTATTGCTCTATTTTTTATTATTCAATTATAAATTATTGAATTTTATAGTTTTAATTATTTATTAATTTCGTAAATGCTTATTTAATTATCTTTATATTTCATATAATAAATAGAATATGTGACTTCAAGCACATCATTTTATTCAAATTAATTACCAAAAAATGACTTAAGATTTTAGATTGATACAAAAAAAGCACTCCTAAGAGTGCTTTTTTTAACTTATAGCATTAAGCATCAATATCTGCATTCAATGCATTCTCTTCAATAAATGCACGACGTGGTTCAACATCATCACCCATGAGACAAGAGAACATGCGATCTGCTTCAATTGCATCATCAATCGTCACTTGAAGCATATTACGATTTTCAGGATCCATCGTGGTTTCCCAAAGCTGCTCTGCATTCATCTCGCCCAAGCCTTTATAGCGTTGGATCATCATGCCACGGCGTGAATCTGCCAATACTTGTTGCCATACTTGATGGAAGTTAGCAACATTGACTTTACGCTCACCTTTTTGCAAATAAGCCCCGTCTTCAAGTAACGTAAACCAACTCTTTGAGTTTTGAAGTAAACGTTTATATTCACCTGAACCCAATAAACCAGCATCTAATAAATAGTGATGAGGAAGGTTGTGTACATACACTGTTAAACGTGGCCAATAATGTGTTTCACGTGAACCATCTGCGAGTTCTTTTTCGAATGCTTCGAGCGTGAATTCAGGTCTTAAGCTTGGCTGTTGTGTTTCAATTGCTTGACGCAATTGCTCAGCCCAAGACGTCACATAAGCTTCATCTTGATTTTGATCTAATTTAAATGCATCTAAACCAAGTAAAGCATCTAACAAAGTTGCAGGATAACGAATCGTTAATCGCTGTAAGCTTTTTTGTGATGTCTGATAATCAGCAATGACTTTTGCAAGCGCTTCACCACGAATCGCAGGTGCGTCAGCACTGATATGTAATGCCAACTCATCAATTGCATTCGAAATTAAATATGTTTCAAGCGCATCATTATCTTTAATATACTGCTCTTGCTTACCTTTCTTTAATTTATAAAGTGGTGGCTGAGCAATATAAATATGACCACGTTCCACTAATTCCGGCATTTGACGGAAGAAGAAAGTTAATAACAGCGTACGAATATGTGAACCATCCACGTCCGCATCGGTCATAATAATAATTTTGTGGTAACGTAATTTGTCTGGATTATATTCTTCACGACCGATACCACAACCTAATGCTGTAATCAGTGTTCCGACTTCAGCAGAAGAAATCATCTTGTCAAAACGAGCACGTTCCACGTTTAAGATTTTACCTTTGAGCGGTAAAATCGCTTGCATTTTACGGTTACGACCTTGTTTCGCTGAACCACCTGCTGAATCACCCTCGACAAGATATAGTTCAGATAAAGCTGGATCTTTTTCTTGGCAGTCCGCCAATTTACCAGGAAGACCTGCTATATCAAGCGCACTCTTACGACGAGTCATTTCACGTGCTTTACGCGCCGCATCGCGTGCACGTGCTGCATCAATAATTTTACCCGCAATTGATTTAGCTGCAGCTGGATTTTCAAGAAGATATTCTGAAAAAGCTTTATTCATTGCTTGTTCAACAGCAGGTTTTACCTCGCTCGATACCAATTTTTCTTTGGTTTGAGAAGAGAATTTTGGATCAGGAACTTTCACTGAAACAATTGCTGTTAAACCTTCACGTGCATCATCACCAGAAACCGCAACCTTCTCTTTTTTGAGTAAGTTTTCGTTTTCCATGTAGTTATTTAGGCCACGAGTTAAAGCAGCTCGGAAACCAGCTAAGTGAGTACCACCATCTTTTTGAGGAATGTTATTGGTAAAGCAACGTACGTTTTCTTGGTACGTATCATTCCATTGCAATGCAACTTCAACACCAATGCCATTATCAGCTTGCGTGGTAAAGTGAAAAATATCGTTAAGATGCGTTTTGCCTTCGTTAATGTATTTAACGAATTCTGATAAACCACCCTCATAATCAAATACATGTTCTAAACCAACACGTTCGTCACGTAGAACAATTCGAACGCCCGCATTTAAAAATGACAGTTCACGTAAACGACGAGCTAAAATATCGACATTGAAAATGGTCTGACTGAATGTTTCAGCACTTGGATAAAAACGTACACGTGTACCCGAACGATCTGTATCGCCCACCACCTTTAAAGGGTATTGAGGGTCACCATGGCGGTATTCTTGTTCATGAATTTTACCAGCACGATGAATTGTGAGTTCCAGTTTACTAGACAAAGCGTTTACAACTGAAACACCCACACCGTGTAAGCCACCAGAAACTTTATAGCTGTTGTCATCAAACTTACCACCCGCATGAAGAATCGTTAAGATCACTTCAGCAGCAGATACACCTTCTTCAGGGTGAATATCTGTGGGAATACCACGACCGTTATCTGCGACAGAAACAGATTCGTCTTCGTGAATGGTAACCAGAATTTCATCACAGTGACCAGCAAGGGCTTCATCAATCGAGTTGTCCACCACTTCAAACACCATATGGTGTAAACCAGTACCATCATCCGTATCACCAATATACATGCCTGGACGCTTACGTACTGCGTCTAAACCACGTAATACCTTGATGCTAGAGGAATCATAAGCCTTTTCAATGGTTTGTTCTGTTTGAGAAGCAGCTTGATCTTCTGAACTCATGGTTACTCCCTAGTGAAAAAAAGGTCTATCCAAAGATGGAGAAAACTTCAAAAAATTATTGCACAACAACTTGAACAGAACCGTTTTCAACATTGAATAATTGATAGGAAATAGACAAATCATGTAAATGCTTTTGTACAGATTCATGGTCTAAAGTGGTAATGAAAACTTGACTACCAAGTTGGCTCAATCGCTCAATTAAACGTTGTTGTGCGGTTATATCTAATTCTGCTGTCACATCATCTAATAATACCACAGTTTCCTTATTAGACGCATGCAACATTGCGATCTGTGACAATTTTAAAGCCATGATTAATAATTTTTTTTGCCCCCGTGACAGTACGGCATCTGCATCTCCTGTTGGGGTTTTTAACTTTAAATCTGCACGGTGTGGACCATATTCTGTATAGCGTCTTTCGCAGTCTTTTTGATGATACAAAATCAAGTCTTCAGCCAAGCCATGTTCCACATGAAAGCCTGCTGCATACTCCATATGGATCTCGATATCTGGTAATAGTGTTTTAAGATCTTGCTGAAAAAATATCTGCCACTGTTCAACAATAGCCTGACGTTGTAAATGTAATATTTCACCGTACTCACTAAGCATTTTGTTCCATGCTTCTAAATCTTGCACCGTCAGATTACGTTTTGATTTTAATAAGCTATTTCGTTGTTTTAATGCTCTAGAATAAAATTGCCATGCATAGTAAAAATCTGGTTCCACGTGAAACATTAACCAATCAAGCAATTGTCGTCTTGGTTTAGCTCCGTGATCAATAATATCTGTACTCAGAGGGTCAATAAGCTGTAATGGTAAAATTTTGGCTAGCTGTCCTTGCGTGGCAATACTATCCCCATTCACTTTAATATTTTGCTCACCTGTAATGAGCTTTTGCATACCAATCTTTTCAGTAGCAGACTGTGCAAATACAATCGCATCCTGCATTTGATTTTGAATGTAATGTTTAGGAATATGTGTACGAAAAGATCGACCAGTGGCCAATAAGTGAATTGCTTCTAATATAGACGTTTTTCCTGAACCATTTTGTC
This sequence comes from Acinetobacter sp. 24-47-39, assembly GCF_056783825.1. NCBI lineage: Bacteria > Pseudomonadati > Pseudomonadota > Gammaproteobacteria > Moraxellales > Moraxellaceae > Acinetobacter > Acinetobacter sp. 24-47-39. The sequence continues at coordinate 25,146 of NZ_JBWYIP010000020.1, read as the reverse complement.
CATAAAAAACATTAAACGGTTGCAACTCTTGGAGTGCAACCGCTTTTAAATTTCTCACACGCTGGATATTTAAACGCGTAATGAACATGACCAGATTAAACTAAATCAAAAACAACATTAAACACGCATCGGCATGACGACATAAGTTTGATCTTGATGAGCAGGATCTTGAACCAATACAGATTGGTTTGCCTCAGTCATTGTCATTAATACATCATCACCATCCAACACATTCAATACATCCAAAATGTATTGTGCGTTGAATGACATTTCCATAGGTGCATTATTGTATTGAATCGCAAGATCTTCAACTGCCTCATCTTGCTCAGGGTTATTGGCACGAAGTTGCAGTGAATCTGGATTGAAGTTTAAAAATACACCACGTAATTTTTCGTTACTCAGAATAGCAACTCGCTGTAATGATTGTTTGAAAATATCATGTGCAATCGTAACTGTTTTATCACCGCCACGAGGAATAACACGTCGATAATCAGGGAATTTACCATCAATTAATTTTGTAGTAATACGAACAGTAATATCACCCTGCTCTTTATCACGGCTTGGAATTGTCAAAGTAACATTCAGCAGTTCACGACCAATTAACAACGAGAGTTGATTATCTTCGATACTCAATAGACGCTGTAATTCACCGACCGCTTTACGAGGCACAATTGCTTGCACTAACTGCGAAGCATTCGAACTGGCCAATGTTTCACAAAGAGCAAGACGATGTCCATCTGTCGTCACTGCACGAAGCTGATTTTTATCAATTTCAAGTAAAGTACCTGTAAGATAAAAACGGACATCCTGAACAGCCATCGCAAAAGAGGTTTTTTCAAATAAACGTTTTAGTTCACGTTCAGTGACCTGAACTTGAGTCCCTTGACTATTTTCAGTCGTTAATAAAGGGTAATCCTCAGCAGATAATGTTCCTAATACAAAGCGGCTATTACCAGATTTCAAAATACAACGCTGGTCTTCTGTGATTTGTAAATCAATCAGTGCTGCTGTCGGTAAAGATTTACAGATATCCATCAATTTACGTGCGGGTACTGTGGTTTGACCTGCTTGTAAACATGCTCCCTCTAAAAGCGTTGTACTCGCAACAAGTTCAACTTCAAGATCGGAACCTGTAATCGTCAGTGCATCTTGAGTAACCTGAACTTTGACGTTTGAAAGAATATTTAACGTATGGCGACGTTCTACAGCACCTACAACATGAGACAAAACATTGAGTAAGCTTTCTTTCGCGATCTTCAAACGCACGATGGATTTCCTCTAAAAACAGTATATCGACGACAGACTAAAACACTTTTAATCATGTACTATGCGGCAGAATATGCCGCATTGCAAGAATAGAATTTAAACAGGTTTAGCTTTGTAATAAGCGCATTAAATTTTTGTAATCTTCATTAAAGATGGGATCTTCAGCACACAAACTCTGCACTTTTTCACAGGCATGCATGACTGTACTGTGATCACGACCACCAAATGCCATGCCAATTTCAGGAAAACTGTCGCCCGTTAATTCTCTCGCAAGCCCCATTGCTAATTGACGTGGTCGAGCATAAATACGAGTTCGTTTAGGTCCAACCAACTCTTTCAATGGGATACGAAAATATTCACTGACTACACGCTGAATATTTTCGGTGCTAATAGTACGAGCACGAATCGCAAGAACATCTTTCAGTGATTCTCGCACCACATCTAAGTCGATTGGTGTCCCTTTAAAACGAGAAATCGCGACGACTTTATTTAATGCACCCTCAAGTTCACGTACGTTTGCCACAACTTGCTGTGCAATAAAGAGCGCACAGTTACGAGGCAAATCGATACCATTACTTTCAGCTTTTTTAAGTAAAATCTCAATTCGAGTTTCAATATCAGGCGGTTCTACCCCTACCGATAATCCCCATGAAAAGCGAGATACCAAACGAGGATCTAACTCGGTCAACTCTTTAGGATAGCGATCTGAGGTCAAAATAATTTGTTTAGATTCATCTAATAAGGCATTAAACGTGTAAAAAAACTCAACTAAGCTGGCTTCTTTACCTGCAAGTAAATGGATATCATCCACTAAAAGTAAGTCCAGTGAACGGCAATTTTTTTTAAATTCTTCGACTTTACCTTGTTGAAGTGAACTCACAAAATCCTGAACAAAACTTTCAGCAGTCATGTACATCACACGAGCATTTGGTTTAGCTTGTAATAAAGCATTACCCACTGCTTGCATCAAGTGGGTCTTACCTAAACCAGTCGGACCGTATAAAAATAACGGGTTATGTTGAGGTTCGCCTAACTGAGTTAACACTTTACGGCAGGTTTCTGCCGCCATCTGATTTGAACGCCCTTCGACGAACAATGCAAAATTAAACAGCGGATTTAATAATCGTTTTTTTGATGTTTTTGTATTTTGCTGCTCATTGCTTTCTTTTTTTGCTCTGACTACAGGTGCTGCTGCTGAAGACTCAAGCGCTGCAGTTGTTGTCGCAGGTTGCTCTGAAGCAGATAAAATCGCGCCTGGTCGTGAGTCGACTAAAATTTCAACTTTACAAACACGTCCTTCAGACATTTGTTCTGCAAGAATGCTAATTAATTCTAAATGATGTTCTTGAATATAGCGTGTCCAGTAAGGATTAGGTGCATAAAGCTTTAAAACACCATCTACCTCTTCGGCAACCAATGGACGTATCCACATTGCAAAGACATTATCTGAGAGCTCTTGTCGCAAGCGATTTAAGCAGTCTGTCCACAGCATGTGAAACCCCTCATTCCATTTAAATTTAAAAAACAACCCCATGAGATTGGGCAGGCAATCATACCCAAGTTATCCACATATGTCATGAGTAATTTTGAACTTTAAACACAAATAATCAAATTTAAAAGTCTAAATTTAAATTTAAAACAGGGTGTGGATAAGGTTTTCCACAAACTGTGGATAAATAAAAGCAATAACTTATCCACAATCTATAAAAAATATGAAAACATAGTTATCAACAATCTAAGTACATATATTTAAAAAAAAATAATGCCTTATCCATAGAAAATTACAACCCTAATAATAATAAATTTAAATTTATAAATTTGAATTTATTTAATAAGATTCGGTTTTCTGTGGATAATCATTCCTTGTGTTTAAATTTAAATTCAAAAATCAGCCATAATTAAATTTCATCTTGTGTATAAGTTTATGGATATTTCTGTGGTTAACTTAAATACTATAATAAAAACATATATTTATTTTGTGTATAAATAGATTGTTTAACAAATTTGTATCTTTCTCAGACTCAAGCAACTTTCATCAAAAGTGTTACACAATACTGTTTAATATTGACAGAACAAACAATGCACAATACAATCGCGAACCTTTATAGAACACCAACTTTGGAGTTTCGATATGAAACGTACTTTCCAACCATCTGAATTAAAGCGTAAACGCGTTCATGGTTTCCGTGCTCGTATGGCGACTAAAGCTGGCCGTCAAGTATTAGCTCGTCGTCGTGCAAAAGGTCGTCACAGCTTAACTGTTTAATACCAGTTTAGTTTATCGACGATTTGGGTGTTATGACACTTTATAGTTTCAGTCCAGAGGTGAGAATTCGCTGTGCTGCAGATTACAAAGGTGTATTTGATGGTGCGCTTTTTAAAGTGCATCAACCCCATTTCTTATTTTTGGCTACACCAACTAAACAGCCTAAAAGCCGTTTAGGTATTGTTGTTGCTAAAAAGAAAGTGCGCCGTGCACATGAAAGAAATCGAATAAAACGTATTGCTCGCGAAAGTTTTCGCTTAAATCAGCAAGATATAGATTTGTTGGATATTGTGGTCATGCCTAAGGTAGGTATTGAGTCGATTCCGAATGCTGAATTGCATAAGCAATTACAATTTGCATGGCAGAAGCTACAGCGTCTTGTAAAAAAACATCATAAAATATCAGTTCCCTCTCCTCAAAGTTAGAGGTGGCCAATGGTCCGTATATTGCATTGGTTGATTCGTTTCTATCAAATTGCGATTAGTCCGCTCCTTGGACCTCGTTGCCGTTATTTCCCAACTTGTTCTCAATACTCGTTAGAAGCTATTCATATACATGGCCCGATTAAAGGTGTCTGGTATGCAACGCGACGGATTTGTCGTTGCCATCCGTGGGGTGGAAGTGGATATGATCCTGTTCCCAAAAAAGCAATTCGTTTTATTTCATTTCAGCAAATAGATTCTCAAATGACTCACGTTACTGTACCCTTGCGTGAGCGTTTATTGAACCAAAAATCACTCTAACCAATTGGGGTAATCGATATGCAACAATGGGCCAGGTTTGCAATTCTCGGGGCCATGTTTGTCACCGCATATTTGCTTATTCTTGCTTGGCAAAAAGACTATGGTCAAACTGAAACAACTGCTGCGACAGCACCTGCTGCCGTCGTTGCCCAAGATGTTTCTGCTGATCTGCCAACGAGCCAAACGACAGCGGGTTTAACTGATATACCGCAAGCAAATATTGCAGCTGAACAACAAGACACAACTACACCTGCAACAGCAAATCAACAATTAGTTGCTGTTCAAACTGATTTATATCATCTTTGGATTAACCCTAAAGGTGGTGACATTGTCCGTGTTGAACTACTCAATCATGATAAAAGTAAAAATAGTGAACAACCGTTCGTTATGCTTGAAAATGATGAGAAACGTACTTATGTCGCTCAATCAGGTTTAATTGGTTTAAATGGACCTGACAGTAGCCGTAGTGGACGTCCAACATTTGAGTTTGAAAAGTCGACTTATACTTTAGCTGATGCTCAAGCAACCACCAATAAAGATGGTGAAGCTGAGAAAGTGTTAAAAGTACCAATGGTATTAAAAACGGCTGATGGTGTTGAAATCATCAAAACGTTCACTTTCCAAGAAGGTGCATATCCAGTTAACGTAAGTTATCAAGTGATTAACCGTAGTCAGCAAAACTGGCAAGGTCAAATGTTTGGTCAGATCAAACGTGACAACTCTGAAGATCCAGGTAAAACTGATCAAGGAATCTTTACGCTGGGCACTTATTTAGGTGGTGCTTGGGGTACACCTGATGAACACTATAACAAATTAAAATTTGATAATTTTAATGAAGAAAAGTTAAGTGTTGAGGCTCAAGGTGGTTGGGTTGCAATGGTTCAGCATTACTTTGTAAGTGCTTGGGTACCTGGTAACTTCGGTAACCAGCCGTATTCTGCAAAAATGGAGTCACGTAAATCTGCTGATGGTATGAATATCATTGGCTTTACTTCGCCTACCATTAATGTGCCAGCTGGCAAAACAATGACTGTTGATGCAACATTCTACTCAGGTCCAAAAATTCAATCTGAATTAAAAGACTTGGCAACTGGTTTAAATCAAACGGTTGATTATGGTTGGTTATGGCCAATTGCGAAATTGCTATTTTTAGGTTTGCAATTCTTCCATGGCATTGTTGGAAACTGGGGTTGGTCAATTATTCTATTGACAATTCTTGTGAAACTTATTCTTTGGCCTCTTTCATCTAAGAGCTATCGCTCTATGGCAAAAATGCGTGTGATTGCACCAGAAATGCAACGCATGAAAGAAGAGTTCGGCGAAGACCGTATGCGTTTCTCACAAGAAATGATGGCACTTTATAAGCGTGAACAAGTCAATCCATTATCTGGTTGTTTACCTTTACTTCTTCAAATGCCAATTTTCTTGGCTTTGTATTGGGTGCTCATGGAGTCTGTTGAGTTACGCCACGCTCCTTGGTTAGGTTGGATTCAAGATTTATCTGCAATGGACCCATGGTTTATCCTACCATTGTTGATGGGTGTAACGATGTATGTTCAACAAATGTTGAACCCACAGCCGACAGATCCAATGCAAGCAAAAGTCTTTAAGTTTATGCCGATTATTTTCACGGTATTCTTATTGTTCTTCCCTGCTGGACTTGTGCTTTACTGGATTGTCAACAACTTGATCACGATTCTTCAGCAAGGTCTGATCAATAAGAGTGTTGAGAAAGCTCGCTTAGCAAAAGAAGATACAGCATCTACGAACTAAGTTTTGTTAGTAGCTGAATCGATCCGCTTAAGGTGATATCCTTAGGCGGATTTTTTTTGCCTTGCTTTGAGATCATTTCAATGACGAACCTACAACATCAAACCACTATTGCTGCGATTGCAACACCGCCAGGTCGTGGAGGTGTAGGTGTAATTCGACTGTCTGGTCCTAAGGCATATGCCATAGCAGAGGCTTTAACTGGTAAGGCACTCGGTCCTGCTCGTTATGCTGCATTTCGTCAATTTCTTGATGCGAATGGGCAAGTCATGGATGAGGGTTTGGTGATTTGTTTTCCAAATCCGAATTCTTTTACGGGTGAAGATGTAGTTGAGTTACAAGGTCATGGTGGACCGGTGATTCAAAACACATTATTGGGTCGACTGTTAGAGTTAGGCGCAATTGCAGCAAAAGCGGGTGAGTTTTCAATGCGCGCTTTTGAAAATGGAAAAATGGATTTAGTCCAAGCCGAAGCAATTGCTGATTTAATTAATGCTACTTCACAAGCAGCTGCTCGTTCTGCAGTACGTTCATTGCAAGGCGCATTTTCGGCCAAAGTAAATACAGTATTAGAAAAACTCATTCACTTACGATTACATGTTGAGGCGGCGATTGATTTTCCTGAAGAGGAAATTGATTTTCTTGCAGATGGAAAAATTTTAGCGTTATTGGAAGATGTGCAAGCATCAGTGGGTGCAGTACAACAATCAGCACGCCAAGGTCAACTTCTGCGTGAAGGTTTACAAGTGGTGATTGCAGGGAAACCCAATGCAGGTAAATCGAGTTTATTGAATGCATTGGCTGGTGTTGAGCGCGCGATTGTAACGGACATTGCAGGTACAACGCGTGATGTACTACACGAGAAAATAAGCCTAAATGGTTTGCCAATTACCCTGACGGATACAGCAGGTCTGCGTGAAACGGGAGATATTGTTGAGAAGGAAGGTATTCGTCGAGCGATTAAAGAAATAGAAAATGCTGATCTCCTACTCTTGGTTTACGATTTGAGTCAAGGTGAAGATCCGATGCATTTGGCAGATACTTACTTTGCTAATTATATCGATCCTAAACGCTTAATTTTAATCGCTAACAAATGTGATTTAGTAGATAGTGAAGCTAAAGTTGCTGATCTCCAAGGCTTTAGACACATTACGGTCTCAGCCAAGCAAGAAATGGGTGTTCAATCGCTTGTAGATGCGATTACAGCACATGCAGGCTTTCAGCCTGAAGAAGATACCTTTATTGCAAGAACACGCCACCTAGACGCAATGAAGCGCACTCAATCTTATCTTGCGGAAGCTCGTGAACAACTTGTTGTTTACCATGCAGGAGAGCTTGTCGCAGAATCGTTACGTCTCGCACAGAATGCATTAGGTGAAATTACTGGTGATTTTAGTGCGGATGATTTACTCGGAAAAATCTTTGGCTCTTTCTGTATCGGGAAGTAAACGAGTTTTTATCTGTGGTTTAAAAAGCCCAGTAATGGGCTTTTTGGTTAATTGGCTAAAGGTAACTTGCTTGGCTTAACCATCATCTGCTTTATGAATAAAACAATCAGTAAGATTGAAATTGCAATACAGAACCAAATCACTGCATTTGTAAGCCCAAAATGGTCAGCTAAATATCCTACTGCTAGGATGGGTAGAATCGTTCCGAGATAGCCGATAAAGAGATAAGTAGACATGACGGCGGCTCGATTGTGAGGTGTGGTCATGTGATGAATAAGTCCGAAAGCCCCAAGTAAAGCTAAGCCATGTCCAATCCCAAACAGACCATCGCTTAGGAAAAATAACCAGCTAATTTTAAACTCCATACAGAGGAATAAAGCGATCACGCTCATGAAGCAAGTCATGATACCGAGTAATAGGCTGGATTGCGGTTTGATTGATCTTGAAAAAAATTGTGTCGCAGCTGAAATCAGTAAAATGACAGTAATGGCAGAACCACTAATCAGTGGACCGTGCCAAGGCAAAATGTCTTTAACAAATGAAGGAGATAGTGAGGCGTATAAACTAAATCCTGCAAAAACAGCAAATGCAGTCAAGCTCAGTATAAAAAATTGAGTGCGATCATGTGATTGTGGTGTTAATAATTTGGGAGCAAAATTAAATTTTTGCACATCAAAAGGTATAGGTTTGAGTGTAAATAGACTAAAGAAGCAAAATATTGAACCTATCACAATGGGTACATAAGGTATTACCAAAGGATATGCAAAGAATTCAGCAAAAAATCCCCCAAATAAAGGACCTAACCCAAATCCAACAGCAGTAATGATTGAGCTTAATTGTGGTGCAATTTGTTTATGGGAAGTTGGAACAGTTTGAATAAGCCCAATAAGAGCAGATGTTGTCATCAATCCAGATGCGATACCAATGATAAATCTTCCCCATGAGAGAGACATGACATCGCTCGCAAAGATAGACATTAACAAGCCAATGGTGATAAAAATGAGCCCAAGTTGCATAGTTTTTACATAACCAATGGTATTACTGGTTCTGCCCAAAAACAGTAAGGTGGTCAGGCACCCTAGCATGTAGGAAACGAAAATAAAGGTGATATCGCTCGGGTTTAACCCCCATAATTCTTGGTAAATTGGATAAAGTGGGCTAGCAAGTGCTGTTCCAATGGTGCCGATACAGAGTGCGATACTTACGAGAATAAAATCTCGCCACGATTGGTTTTCATTCATTATTTGTCTTATAGAACAGCAGTGCTGATACGAAGATTCATTAGTCTATGTCGACTGTTAAGCATGAGTCAATTATCTTCAATCAGTTAAAATTCAACTGTCATATTTGGTTTCACGTGAAACAATTTATGAGGTTTAAAATTACATAAAAACTGATCTTTGTAGAAAGTAGAAGATTAGAATAAGCAATAATATCCATCAAACATATGCTCAACTTATGTATAAAAAAATTTTAATCAGTGCTTTACTTGCACTGTCTACAAGTTCTAGTTTTGCGAATATTGAATTGCTTCAGCAAAAAATTAAAACGCAGCACCCAAAATTGAATATTCAAAATTTACAAAAAACTGAGATGAAAGGTTTCTATAGCGGATCTTTAGACAATCAGATTATTTATATTGATGAAGAAGCTAAGCATTTATTCTTTGGATCAATGATTCGTATCGAAGATCAAAAAAATCTAACACGTGATTTGGTGCTGAAACATAATTCAGTAGACTTTAAACAACTTCCACTTCAAGATGCCATTAAGACTGTAAGGGGGAATGGTAAGCGTCAGCTCGCGATCTTTTCTGACCCAAATTGCCCATATTGTAAGACGCTTGAAAATAATTTAAGCCAGTTAAAAGATGTGACAATTTATACGTTTATGTATCCAATTAAATCTCAATCGATCCAGCCCTCTAAACAAGTTTGGTGCTCCGCAAACCGTGAGTTTGCATGGAATGCCCTTTTACAAAAGAATCAACAACCAACAGCCCAAGCTGATTGTTCAAACCCTATTGAAAGAAATTTGGAACTTGGACGTCGTCTAGGTGTTCAAGGAACGCCAGCAATTATTTTTGAAAATGGATTTAAGGTAACAGGCGCTTATCCAGCTTCAGAAATTGAAAAAATTTGGAAAGAGCTGAACTTATAAAATCTAGTTCATAGAAATGAAAAAAAGCACCTTAACAAGGTGCTTTTTTTCGTTAAGATTTTTTGGTAACGAGGTTATAAATAAACAGAACGATAATTGCACCTATGACTGAAGCAATAAAACCTGCCGATGAACCTTCGGGATAAATATTAAGAAGGCGTCCACCATATGTAGCAAGTAATGAACCAGCAATACCTAATAACGTCGTGACGATGAAGCCTGCTTTATCGTCACCAGGATGAATTGCGCGAGCAATTAAACCTGCTATAAAACCGATAAGAATAGCTCCAATAAGTGAAAACATATTTGTTCTCCTTTTTATCATGAATTTTTATTGTGTCGCTCAAATATAGTTGATTATGTATCGATGTTTGAAAAGAAGAATCACGCTACATGTTGTTGTTATTTTGTTGTTTATAAAAAAAGTGGCATATGCCACTTTCTTAAAAAAAATTACAGACCGATTTCACCAATGAATGGAATGTGACGGTATTTTTGATCGTAATCTAGTCCATAACCTACGATAAATTTATCTTCAACTTCAAATCCTAGAAACTCTACTTCCAAGTCGATTTCTCTTCGAGAAGGCTTACTGATCAGCGTGCAAAGTTTGATAGAGTTTGGCTCACGAGTTTCAAGGATTTCTACCACTTTACTCAGCGTATTACCTGAATCGATGATGTCCTCTACGACAAGAACATCTTTACCACGAATTTCACCATCAAGGTCTTTTAGAATTTTAACATCACGACTAGAAGTCGTTCCACTGCCGTAACTTGAAACTGTCATAAAGTCGAGTTCGTGTGGTTTTTCAATGGTGCGGCATAGGTCTGCCATGAAAATCACTGAACCGCGAAGTAAGCCTACAAGAACCAATTCTCGATCACTATTTGCATAGTGAGCATTAATTTGATTACCAAGTTCATTAACTTTCGCTTGAATTTCTTCAGCGGAAATCAACACTTTCATGTCAATGGTCATGGGTAGATACCTAAAACAACAATTCTAAAATTAAAAAAGGTGTTGACCTGCAACACCTGAAATATGCTTCGATTTTAAAACATATCCCAGAATGTTGCACCCTTTTTAAAAAAACGAAATGTAAACTAATGGTTTATTAATGCGCATCGCGTTTTAGTACGACAGCACAAACTAAGAATACAGCACCAATCAACACATATTTTTTAATTGGGTGTTGTGGTTGAGTCTGAGCATTAGGATGCTGATTGTTGATATGCTTTTTGTCCATAAATATAAGTCGCCTCAATATTTCGATCATCACCCATGGTAAACAATGCGAAAAGTGCATCTTCAATATTTTTAGCGCGTTGTTGTCTTAATGTTTGTAATGCAGTGGCATTCAAATTTAATACAACAAAATCCGCTTCTTTTCCAATATTAAAGTTACCAAGTTTATCCTCGAGCGCTAATGCTTTTGCTCCACCTAGGGTCGCATGATAAAGCGATTCAAATGCAGATAATTTGTCGCCTTGGAGTTGTTGAACTTTATAGGCTTCATTCAACGTCTGAAGCTGATTAAATGAAGTCCCCGCACCGATGTCTGTGCCAAGACCGACTTTGACTTGTTTATCCCAGGTTTTTTTCAATGGAAACAATCCACTTCCTAGAAAGAGGTTTGAAGTCGGGCAGAAGGCGATTGCAGAGTTTGTTTGATGCATACAATCCCATTCATGCTCTTCTAAATGAACGCAGTGAGCGAAAACAGATTTATTGCCTGTTAATCCATAGTGGTGATACACATCTAAATAGCCATTTTGCTCAGGAAAAAGCTCTTTCACCCAAGCGATTTCATTGGTGTTTTCACTCAAATGAGTATGAATATATACATCAGGATATTCAGTTTTTAACTGCCCTGCTCTTTTTAATTGTTCTGGTGTAGAGGTAGGCGCAAAGCGAGGCGTAATGGCATAAAGGTTTCGACCTTTACCATGCCATTTCTCAATCAATTCTTTGCTATCTGTATAAGCATTTTCAGCGGTGTCTATCAGTGTTTCAGGTGCATGACGATCCATCAATACTTTGCCTGCAATCAAACGCATCTGGTATTGTTCTGCCGCTTCAAATAGTGCATCAACAGATTCTTTATGAACTGTACAAAAAACCAATGCAGTCGTTGTGCCATTTTTCAGCAGCTCATTGACAAAAAAGTGTGCAATTTGGTCTGCATAAGCTTTGTCTTGAAATTGGATTTCTGTAGGAAAGGTATAAGTGTTCAGCCATTCGAGTAATTGTTCGCCATACGCACCTACCATTTCAGTTTGAGGAAAGTGAATATGCGTATCGATAAAACCAGGAACAATCAGTTGATCTGGGTAATGCTCAACTTGGATAGAGGATTCAAGCTGACGGAGCTGTTGTTGCCCATCTTCCCAACGACCAAACCATTGAATTTTACCCGCTTGAGTAATCAATAAACCATCTTCTACGTAACGCACTTGGTCGTGAATTTCACGCGCTTGGGCAACCGTATTCTGAATATCTAGGAAGCGACCGCGAATCGCCGTCGATGCAACTACAGAAGACATTTAAAACCTACACTTTTAATTTTTTCGATTGATTGTAACTGATCTATCTTAATTAAACTGTATATCGTTTGCTGAGCCCCCACTCTGCGAGAATACGACGATAAGTAGTCGAAGATCGATCAGCCTCAAAATGCGCTTCCATCATTAAATCAAGTGGTAATTCTTCAGGTTTTTGCGATTCTACGATATCTTGGTCTTCGGCAAAAATTTGGGCATTAAAATCATAGACTGCTTGTAAATCTCCAGTCTGATCAAAATTACGCGTCAAAGGAACAAATAATCTGGTTTGATTGACCGATACAGGACAACACGCATTCAAGATTTTTAAAATCCCATTGTCTGGAAAATCTACAGTTAATATCGCTGAAAATGGTGGGTAAATATCAAAAGTTCTTTTCCACTCAAAACCTTCTGGCTCTAGGTGTTTCAAAGCATGCGGGTAATTACTGACACCACTAATATAAATTGTTTTTAAACCATAGTCTGTTCTCTCAGTATGGTATTTCGGTACAACTGGGTTGTTTCGATCTGCAAAAGCTTCGTGATGCACCCATGCAAAGTGAGCTACATCAATGAATCCTTCGAGTTGACGACCTGCTGAGCCTGCAATATCAACATATGGAGGTAAAATAGACTGATGATCAGGATGATCCCAAGTGTCAAGTTGGGGAATATTATTGTGTTGAAAATCACGTCCATGCAAGCTAGTCCAGACCAGTCCATATCTCAAAATTACTGGAAATTGGGTTAAACTAAAACGGTCAGATATCTTAGTTAAATCAGGTTGAGCAGGAATTTTCGTACACTTCCCAGCAAGGTCGAATCTTAACCCGTGATATCGGCAAATAATTTCTTCACCCTCTACCCATCCTTTACTTAGAGGTACACCACGATGAGGGCAGATATCACGCACTAATCGAATTTCCCCATTGTCAGTTTGGTAAATCGCCATTTTTACATCAAGTAAAGTGACCTGATGTGGTGTGGTTGAAACATCTTGAATACGAGCCACTGGATACCAATATTGCGCGAGAATTTCCCAATCTTGTAAGTCGAAACTACATTGGCAAGGTGCACTGAGTGGATTTAATGCGGGAATCATATTCATCGTCATTTCCTAAAAAAGAGCTCCGAAGAGCTGCGCTAAATTTACTGAGCTTTTTTCTTTGGAGATGATGCAAGATCTTTGCCAACCGTCTCTTAACATTTAAAATTGGAGAGCTGAGTGGAAATATTAAATTCTAATCAAAATATATAAAGTGAATTCACCCATGGACTTATATGAGAAGTTAAGCCATTTAATACGATCTAATGCAGATATCTATGAACTTTTACAGTGTTTACGGCAGATTGATAGTGCGGCCTATTTTAGTGCGGGCTTGATTCGAAATTGGATCTGGTCTTATTTACATAATCAAAATTATTCCATTTTTGAAACTGAAATTGATGTCATTTATTTTGATCCTTCAGAAAAAATGGATGAGAGACGAAATTATTTAAAGGGTGCACTTCAACATAGATATCCTAATATTCATTGGGACATTACAAATCAAGCTCTGGTACATCATTGGTACAGAACTGATGAAGGTGCTCAAATTGATCCATATACTTCAGTACATCATGCTATGAGTTTTTGGCCAGAAACGGCAACCGCAATCGCTATCAAATTAATGGAGAATAATCATATTGAAATCCTCGCCCCTTTGGGGCTTGAAGATTTATTTACGTTAAAATTAAGGTGGAATAATCGTTTGGTTTCACGTGGAGTCTTTGAACATAGGGTTAAGTCAAAATGTTTTTTGGAACGATGGCCTAAGTTAAGCATTGTGAATTAGATGGCTCATCTAAGGATATAAATAAAGCCTTCAGATGAAGGCTTTATTGAATTCAACAAAGTTTGACCTTATAAGGTCATTTGATGATGTTTTTTACTATAACGGATTGAAAGCCATGCAGTAATTGAAAGGACAATCACGATAAAACTTAATGAAATCCAAATTGGCATATGAAATACGTCAAGCATAAGCATTTTGAAACCGATAAAAATTAAAATAGCCCCAAGTCCATAAGGCAAATAATGCATTTTTGAAGCGGCTCCAGACAGTAAGAAAAACATAGCCCGTAGACCGAGGATAGCCATCAAGTTAGCTGTAAGGACGATAAAAGGATCAGTGGTGACCGCAAAAATCGCTGGAATAGAATCGACTGCAAAAATAACATCAGATGCCTCGACTAAAATCAGCACTAAAAATAATGGGGTTGCACATAGAACGCCATTTTGCCTTACGAAAAATTTATTTCCTTCCAATTGAGGAGTAATTCGCATATGTTTACGTAGCCATTTCAGAATGGCCATATCTTCAATATTTGGATCATCCTCTTGTCCTTTAAGGAATTTAAATCCGGTGTATACAAGGAAAGCACCGAAGATATAGAGGATCCAAGAAAATTCCTGAACGAACCACGCACCGATAAAAATAAAAATTGTTCTGAGAATAATAGCGCCCAATACGCCATAAAGGAGTAATTGACGTTGAAGTGCAGGAGGTATAGCGAATGCAGCAAAAATCATTAACCACACAAAGACGTTATCAATTGCGAGTGACTTTTCCAGTAAATAGCCGGCAAAATATTCCATAACTTTCGTATTGGCTACGTTTATACCAGCGGTATTTTCTAGATATAGCCATAGTCCACCACCAAAAAGTGTTGCGACAGTGACCCATGCAATACTCCAATAAGCAGCAGTTTTAACTTTAACTTCTTGACCTTCTTTTTGTTTAAAACCTAGAAAGTCAATTAAGAGCATAATCGTGACGATGCCAAAAAAAATGACATACAGCCAAATATTGCCTATGGTTTCCATAGTAATCTCCAATACTGGCAATTGATTTTGGCATAAAAAAACCTCGATCAGTTGCCAGATAATAATTCTGAAACAACATGATCAAGGTCTTGCCTACACCATTTTGATTATGCATTTTTTAGATAATCGAAATGATGCTCAGATACCGACTTTTTTCAAAGTGTAATGACGATATTCTGACACAGTATTTAAGTACTGTTGGAGGAGGCTACTCCCCTTGTTCAAATTTGATAATAAATTACGTTGAAATCATTTTATTTGATTTCGAGTGCACGAAGGATGACACACTTATAAGTTGTGTGCAAATTATTTAAATGGGTTATTAAATTTGTCTTTAAAAATTGAAATTAATAAGATCATTGCAATGATGATCAATACTGCAATTGATATTAAATAGATATCCATACTCATTTACTCATTAATTTTTTAACAATAATAATACATTTATATGGTAAAAAAATAACATTTAACTATTGTGACTGACAATATATATTTTTGTTTTTTATAATATTTCTTTTTTTAAAATAAATTAAAGTTTTGAATTTGTAATTGATAGACAAGTTTGTCCCATTTTTTCATAGTGTTATGTAAATATGTCGTTCTAATCTATATTTAATAACGAATGATAGGATAATGATAATGTTAGAAATTAAACATCAAGAAAATGGATCAAAAGGTGAGTTTTTTATTGGTGAAGATGGCCATCATTTAGCTGAAATGACTTATTCATGGGCAGGTGAAGATAAATTTATTATTGATCATACTTGGGTTGATGATTCATTAAGAGGGCAAAACGTGGGACGTCAACTTGTTGACCGTGCGGTGGAATTAGCTCGTCTAAAGAATGTTAAAATCTTACCGCTTTGTCCATTTGCTAAATCTGTTTTCAACAAAGATGAAGCAATCCACGATGTTCTGTTTAAATAAAATCATATAGTGAGCGGTCATATGCAGTTTGAACATATCGATAGTGTGAAAGGCGGTGAGTTTTATCTCACGGACGCAGATCAATCAAGAATTGCAGAAATCAGCTATCGTTACCAAACTCCACAGATCATTATAGCGGATCATACTTGGGTCGATGATCGTTTACGTGGACAAGGAACTGCAAAGTTATTGTTAGATCGACTTGTAGAATTTGCTCGTACAGAAAAATTAAAAATTGTTCCAACTTGCTCTTATGTGGTTGTCATGTTTAAGCGTTTTCATAATGAGTATCATGACGTTATCGCTTAAATATAAAAAAGCCCGCAGAGCGGGCTTTTTTATTTATTCTTTTGCTTTGAGTGCTTGAATGAGTTTTTGATGCAAACCACCAAAACCACCATTTGACATGATCACAACGGCATCCCCCTCGCCTGCATCATTCACGACAGTTTGAATGATCTCTTCTAAAGTACGCGCTACCACAGCTTTATTCGGAGCAGCTTCAACAACAGGTTGTAAATCCCAATCTAAACCCTCAGGTTGATACCAAATCACCTCATCTGCCAATCGAGCAGAATATGCTAAACCATCTTTGTGGCTTCCCATTCGCATCGTATTTGAGCGAGGCTCAATAATCGCCCATAGTTTACGTTCGCCTAGTCGTTTACGAGCACCATCCAGTGTTGTGTCAATTGCTGTTGGGTGATGAGCAAAATCATCGAAAACTTCAATACCTCGAATGGTATCGAGGAGCTCCATACGGCGTTTTACACCACCAAAATTCGATAATGCTTCGCATGCAGTTTCAATGGAAACACCTACATGCTCTGCAGCCGCAATGGTTGCTAAAGCATTTGCAACGGAGTGTTGACCTGTCATCGACCATTGGACTGTACCTTTTACTTCGCCGTCTTTTAAGACTTGGAAGTGAGTACCATCTGCAGAAAGTTGGTTTGCAGAGATAGTTGCTTGATCATGAGATTCAAGCGATGTACGGACGATCGGTGTCCAACAGCCTTGTGCCAAAACTTCATCAATATTTGATTCAGTGATTGGTGCGATGATACGGCCTTCACTTGGAATAGTACGAACCAAATGATGAAATTGTTTTTGAATGGCAGCGAGATCATCAAAGATATCTGCATGATCAAATTCAAGATTATTTAGAATAGCTGTCTTTGGATGGTAATGAACAAATTTAGATCGTTTATCAAAGAAGGCAGAGTCGTATTCATCTGCTTCTACACAGAAATATTGACCTCCGCCTAGACGAGCACTTTCTTTAAATCCAAGTGGTACACCACCAATTAAAAAGCCCGGTTCTAAGCCCGCTTGATCTAATACCCAAGCTAACATCGTGGTAGTGGTTGTTTTTCCGTGCGTACCAGCAACCCCTAATACATGTTTACCTTGTAACACATGCTCGGCAAGAAACTGTGGTCCAGAGATATAGGGTAACCCCTGATTTAGCATGTATTCAACGGCATCAATTCCACGTTTCATGGCATTACCAACGATCACTAAATCTGGGTGTGGTTGCAAATGACTACGGTCATAACCTTGCATTAAGGTAATACCCGCATTTTCGAGTTGTGTCGACATAGGTGGATACACATTTTGGTCCGAGCCTGTCACTGTGTGCCCTAGATCTCGAGCTAACAGTGCTAAAGATCCCATAAAGGTGCCACAGATTCCCAAAATATGCAGATGCATGATGATTTACTCCACTACTCTTTTCGACACAAACATCTTTTTGGTGCTTTTGTCATGTGTTATTTGATTTGATGTCAACGATAACAAGGCTCTTGGTGAAAAGATAGTGATTATTAGAAGGCCTTCCGTAAAATTTTGCAGAAATAAATTTTTAAATTTATGAACTAAAATATATGAATATTTTTAATCTAGTATGATGAAACGAAATGATTTAATCGTAGAATAACGCGGACGATTTAACTTGAGATTTAAATGATTTATTTACCTTTATTGCTTCTGATTTTAGCAAATTGCTTTATGACTTTGGCGTGGTATGGTCATTTAAAATTTTTGCCGCATGATGCCCCTTTATGGCAAGCCATTCTATTTAGTTGGATCATTGCATTATTCGAATACAGTTTGATGATTCCTGCAACCAAGATGCTGGCTCAAAATGGCTGGGCTGTGGGACAAATGAAAATCACTCAGGAAGTCGTTACGCTATTGGTATTTGTTCCTTTCATGATTTTCATGTTTAAACAGCCTTTCAAATTGGATTATGTATGGGCTGCACTTTGCTTATGTGGTTGTGTGTATTTTGTATTTAGAACACCATGATTCATAAGGTTAAAGATTAACTAAAGTTATTTTCATATTCCCGAACTAATCTTTGACGATCAGGCTCAAATTCAAAATGCTTTAAGCAGCGTGCCAAGATTTCATGTGCCATTTCATGAGCAGCTTCCCGTAGTTCTGGTTCAGATACATTTTTTTCAATCATGGATAAGCATTTAATTATTCTTTGATTTAATTCGATATTACTTATACAGTCCCGTGCCATAGGTGCAAAGCTACTGTTAATATACTCACGAATATCAAACATAGCGACACTGATATTCGAGAAATTAAAAGTTTTCTGTTCTGGATCTGGCTGACTATCAATAATAATCCGAGTTAAGGCATTGATCGCACTAATTGCTGAACCCACATCATTAATTGCAGCTGACATCGCTTTTTGTCCAACCTCACTCATGACCAATAAACCAAATCTTGGGTCTTGTAAAAAGCTACGGTTCATTTCGATAATCACGTATTCATGAATTTGTTGTTCTAAATTTTTTAATTCTTCATCATCTATTAGATTTTCTGCAAAGACTTCAATCAGAACCAGTGATGGGTCCACGAATTTCCCAGGAAGAAATGCAAGATGAATATGTGCATTGTGAGTTTGAGCAAGAAGATTTAAGGACTCAATATCAAAATGAGTAAAATAACCTGTCTGTTTTGGGTGTATTTTGAGTTGACTTTCGCCTAATGGTTTTTGTCCAGAAGCGCCAAAGTTGGGATGTGTACGAAATGTACTTAAAGCTTTAGATGCTGCTGTTTCAATTTTAGAAATAGCATTGGTTAGTGTGCCAAGCTGAGACAATGTTTGAACCCAACGGATCAGTGTCACAATCAAATAAATGAGAACCAAAATGGTACTTACGAATAAGACAAAACGACCCGAAACGCCATAATATTGTAAACCCAAAGCGATTTTTGCGATGACGGCATAGATAAATGCGGAAATAAAACTGGTAATTGCAAGACGAGTATTATCATCATTCATCATCAGCTTATAAGCACGTGGCGTACCACTTGAGGAAGCTGAAGCAAATGCGGCAACCATAATCGAAAGTGAAAATGTAGTGACCGCTAGCATACTCGAAGCAATGATATCCAGTAGGCTACTTAGTGTTTCAATACTGATATTTGGAACTGCGTGTGATGGAATAAAATAACGACTTGCGGTTGCAAACAGAGAGAAAAAAATTGCTAATAAAGCCCCAAGTGCTGGTGTAAACCATAAGTTTTCTGCAGGGTTATTCCACCATAATTTTAGTTTAAACAACATTCTATATTCTCCTTTTTATTTTTAATTTGAATGGCTTAGTTCAGTTTTATCTAAATTCAATTTGTCTTGAATGAGCCAGACGTTTAAGGCCGAACAATGACCAATCATAAAATTCATTTTTATGTCTATTAACAAGTATATATTTTTAATCCTTATTTTATCAGCTTAACTTTAGACCTATTCATTTTCAGTCTATAATAGTGAGTTCTTATTAAAGCTTGGCTCTCGTCGAGATTTATCTCTCTTACTTTAATCTCTGGAAACATTGCAATGAATGCGGCCGCTTCACAAGACACTCCTCTCGTTGGAATTATCATGGGCTCTCAGTCAGACTGGGCGACACTCGAACACACTGCCAATATGTTGAATCAGCTTGGTGTACCTTTTGAAGCGGAAGTTGTGTCAGCACACCGTACGCCAGATCGTTTGTTTGAATATGCTGAGCAAGCTCGTGATCGTGGTATCCAAGTGATTATTGCGGGTGCTGGTGGTGCAGCGCATTTACCGGGTATGTGCGCAGCGAAGACTGATCTTCCTGTTCTAGGTGTACCGGTTAAATCTTCGATCTTGAATGGTGTTGATTCATTGCTTTCAATTGTACAAATGCCAGCAGGTATTGCTGTTGGTACATTGGCAATTGGTCCTGCAGGTGCGACCAATGCTGCGATTATGGCGGCACAAATTTTAGGTTTAACTCGCCCAGATATTGCAAAGAACGTAGCCGATTTTCGTTTAGCGCAAACTGAGAAAGTTGCGAGTAAAAATATTCCTGGTCAAGCTTAATTCGAGAGAAATCTTATGGATAAAACCATCGGTATTTTTGGTGGCGGTCAATTGGGTCGAATGATGGCGCAGGCGGCACTTCCATTAAATATTCAATGTACTTTTTTTGAAGCAAGTACAGACTGCCCTTCTGCTGCTTTGGGTCCAGTGATCTCAACTCAAGCTAAAAATGGCTTACATGATTTCATTAATAGTGCAGAAGTCTTTTCTTTAGAATTTGAAAATACGCCATTGTCAGATGTAGACGTATTAACTGAAACTAAGCAACTGCATCCCCCGCGTCAGGCTTTAGCGATTGCTCAGCATCGCTTGTCTGAAAAAGCGTTATTTGATGAGTTAGATATTCCAGTAGCACCTTACAAAGCGGTGACATCACTAGAAAGTTTACAAAACGCGGTCGCTGAACTTGGTCTTCCAATCGTACTAAAAACTTCACGTGGTGGTTATGATGGTAAAGGTCAGTTTGTCTTACGCACTGCGGATCAAATTGATCAAGCATGGGCGGAACTTGGTCCTGCGGGTGAATTGATTGCTGAAAGTTTTGTGACTTTCTCGCGTGAAGTGTCAATCATTGCAGTACGTGGTCAGAATGGTGATGTGAAAACATGGCCATTGGCTGAGAACCACCATCACAATGGTATCTTATCGCACTCGATTGTCCCTGCACCGAACAGTGTAGATCTACAACCTGTAGCACAAGATTACATCACTCGCTTGCTTAACCATTTGAACTATGTCGGTGTGCTGACGCTTGAGCTATTTGTGACGGACAAAGGCTTATATGCTAATGAGATGGCGCCACGTGTACACAACTCAGGTCATTGGTCGATTGAAGGTGCTGTGTGCTCTCAGTTTGAAAACCATATCCGTGCTGTTGCAGGCCTACCTTTGGGTTCAACTGAAATGATTCGTCCAACGGTATTGGTGAACATTATTGGTCAGCATCCAAAGACTGAAGATGTGTTGGCTTTAGAGGGTGCACATTTGCACCTTTATAACAAGTCAGAACGTGAAGGTCGTAAAATTGGTCATATTACCTTAATGCCAATCGATAGCTCAGAATTGACTACACTCTGTCGCCAATTGTCGAAAATTTTACCAAACCCATTAGCATTAAGTGAAGATATGACCATCTAAACTTTAAGTTGCTGATAAAAAAAGCGATCACACGAGTGGTCGCTTTTTTATTTATCTTGTTTAAGGCAAGATTGCGCCTCTTTAAAAATCACTTGCCATTGGTCGGATGAAATTTTAAAAAATTGCATAATAATTATACTATTAGTTCTGATTAGAACACATATTTTGAACTGTGTATAAGTTTGATTATAGCTTATGTGAGCCATCTTAACTTTGAATTCAAAGTGGGTTTAAATTCAAATAAAATGCATACGCAGTTTTTAAATTTAAAATAATAGGCTTGCAGGATATTTTGAATTCAAAGTTGCTATTGAGGTTTGAATTCAAAAATGTATTTAAAGATTTATATCTAAATTTTTATCTATTGAGTAAATTAAATTATTTTAATGCTTATAATTTTCAGTAATTTAGGTTGATTTGCGGTGTTGGGTGATTGTGGATAAGTTTTTTTGAATTTAAATGTTGTGTGGGGGTTTAAATTTAAATTCAATAAAAAATGAATTTAAAACTAGGTTGTGGATAAGTTTTTAAATTTAAATTTTCAAAATAAATTTAAAAAAAGTAGAAAGTATGAATTTAAATTTACGATTCGATGCTTTAATTTTTAGAGTGAGCTGTTAATGTAAAGACATAATTCCAACATTTTAGAATTACAGGGTCTTATGCAACGGCTTGCACTCACGATAGGTTCATTTTTTTTAGCGATATCTCAAACTCATGCTGAGTTGATTATTAATGGTCAGTCTGTGACAGCCTCGCCATCCATGACGCCAACTGTGTCATCCGCTCCTAATTTTCAGCAATGCATCTCGAATTTAAAATCACAAGCTATCACTAGAGGGGTTAGCTCGGCGACGTATGATCGTTACACGCAGAATTTAACTCCTGACTATTCTGTGATTGAACGTTTAAATTATCAGCCTGAATTTTCGACGCCAATTTGGGATTATTTGTCAGGTTTAGTTGATGATGAACGTGTTCAATTGGGGCAACAGAAACTTCGACAGCATCGAGAAACACTTGACCGTGTAAGTGTGGCTTATGGCATTCCAGCTGAAATGGTGGTTGCAGTTTGGGGAGTTGAGAGTAACTATGGTGATATTTCTGGACGCTATCCATTGCTTCAAGCTTTGGGAACTTTAAGCTGTGAGGGGCGCCGTCAATCGTATTTTAGAGGTGAATTTTTTACCACGATGAAACTTTTACAGCGTGGTGATATTCGGGAAGAACAATTGAGAGGATCGTGGGCAGGGGCTTTTGGTCATACTCAGTTTATGCCTTCAACCTATGATGAGCTTGCTGTAGATTTTGATGGTGATGGACGACGTGATCTAGTCTCGAGTATTCCAGATGCTTTGGCTTCAACAGCAAATTTTTTGAAGAAAAGAGGATGGCAAACTGGTCAACCTTGGGGATTTGAAGTGCAGATTCCTGCAGGAATGTCAGTTGTAGGTGAGGGGCGACGTAATAAGAAAGCATTGTCTTATTGGGTCAATCAAGGATTGAATAGAGTGGATGGTTCCCCTTTAATTCAGGGTAATCTTTCTGCCTCTTCTCAAGCTGGGTTGCTTGCGCCTGCTGGCAGTGCTGGGCCAGTCTTTCTAGTATTTAAAAATTTTGATGCTATATATAGTTATAACGCAGCAGAAAGTTATGCGTTGGCAATCGCACATTTATCAGATCGATTGCAAGGAAAAGCTAAAATTGCAAAAGCTTGGCCGACTGATGATCCTGGTACATCAAGAGCAGAACGCCGAGAAATTCAACGCTATTTAATCCAGCGCGGTTACGATATTGGTGCGATTGATGGTTTAATTGGGGATAAAACTCGACAGGCAATTCGTCAAGAGCAAACCCGATTGGGCTTAAATCCTACAGGTCGAGCGGGACAGCAGATATTGAGTGCATTTAGAAATGAGCAGGCTCAGCTGATGATGCAATAAATAGGTTCTCGGATTAAAAAAGGTCAACATAGGTTGACCTTTTTTCTGATGATGTTTCTAAATAATAGAGCGATCGATTTTAACAGCATCGAGTAAGTCAAAAATGACTAAGGTTACATCTTGACTTAATTCTCGATCGTTAAAAATTTCATAAGCTGTAATGGTGACATCTGTATCGCTTGGAAGCTGGCGTTGTTCCTCTTCAATTAAATCTTGAATAGGTAATAATGTTTGCTTAATTTGAATATGTAAGACGTCTTCGAATTTAATGTTCTCATCATCGAGTTCGATGAGTTGTTTATTGAAATATGGCAGTAAAATTGAGTAGAGATAAGGTTGAAGCTCGACAATATCAAATATTTCAATATCACGAGTTTCCTCGATCGTGCTGATATGATCATTTACCTCAAGAATAATATGATAATAACTCACGTCTCTCTCCTCTGATTAATTTTAAAATACCTTAACACGAATTCAAAACTATTCAATTAAATCCTTAATTTAATTATGGGATTGAGCTGTGGTGCTGATTTTATCGACTTTTGAGGAGTTCGAGATCAGCAGCAGTCAATTTAAAATTGGAGAAATTCTGCTTTTCTAGAATTGGATACATTAAGGCATTGGGGTCATTAGTATGCTGAAGACCTAATGCATGACCAAATTCGTGAGCCAATGTGATTCGAAGCTCATCTATAGATTGAAATTCATAAATATTGACTTCGCGACCATTAAACTCGCCTTTGTGGAACATTTTGGCTTTAAAAACTTGGTTGAATTTATCAATGGCTTTACGTTGTTGGTGTTGGGATTGATTGAATTTTTCAACTTTATCGTTGAGTTCTGTTCGTAAGGTGTTAAATCGTTCAATATTGCTTTCAATCCCAAGCTTCTGTTGTGTGAGTCGTGTCTTAGAATTATTGATCTGCTGAAGTTGTGAATCTGTAATAGATGTGTTTAAGCCATTAATGTGGTGGACGAAATTATTATGTTGATCTAGATCATTACTATAGTTGTGTTGCTGCTGTTCAATTTGCTGTTTTAAAAATTCAAGTTGTTGTGATTCTTGTTCTAGCTGTAATCGCATTTGGTCGGCTAATAATTTGTTATTTTCAAATTGCTTTAGCGTATGCTTTCTATAATTGGATTCATTTTGACGTTCATCGAAAATGAGATTAATTGTAAGACGAGCATTAGGGTCGTAAACAAAATACTTTTGTTGAGTTTGATTTTCCCAGATATTCGCTGCCTCTTGAGTTATTTGGCGTAATGCCTCTGCATCAAGTTGAAATCTTGGGTCAATAAAACCAATACGATATCTTAGGCGTTGATCAATGGGGTATTGAAGCCGATCTAAAGTTGAATTGTGATTTAATTGAGGATGAATAAAACGTTGTACAGCAAAATATGCAATGCATAAAAAGGAAAAGATCAAAATAATGGAGCGCATCATGCGAGCAATTCAACTTAATTTTTATTCAATGTAGCGTAAAAAAACATTTTGGAAAATAAAACATCAAAATATATGAGCTCCAGTGTGTATAAAAATGAAAATGATTCGTAAAATTTAAATGAATGATGAAAATAAATATGAATAATGATTAAAAAATGAGTGAAAATTCATGTTTTTCATCTTTTTAGTCGAAAAAAGCAACACCCGTTGAAAATAAGTGAAATAAGGGGTTGCAAGGGAAGAAAAAATCTA
>NZ_JBWYIP010000019.1:0-47876 GCF_056783825.1 Acinetobacter sp. 24-47-39 | reverse complement strand
GATGGTAGTGTGGGGTTACCCATGTGAGAGTAAGTCATCGCCAGCTCATTATTCTAAACACCCCCTTCAATAGAAGGGGGTGTTTTTTTATATATAAAAATTGAATTTCAAAATAATTTAAGTAGTTATCGCGAAATTTTCGGATTTAATCTAATATTTAATGTACTGCTGAAATTTTCTCTAAAAAATACTTTGTTCTTTCATGTCGCTCTTGTGGCTTATTAAAGAAGTCATCAGTCGGGCAATCTTCTAGAATTTTGCCTTGATCCATAAATATCACTCGATCTGAAACTTTTTTTGCAAATCCCATTTCATGCGTAACACACATCATCGTCATGCCTTCTTTTGCAAGTTGGCTCATGACTTCAAGCACTTCACCGACCATTTCAGGATCTAATGCGGAAGTGGGTTCATCAAAAAGCATACAGACTGGGTCCATACAAAGACCACGTGCAATCGCGACACGTTGTTGTTGACCACCTGATAATTGTCCTGGAAATTTATCTTTGTGTGCTGTCAAACCCACTCGATCCAAATATTGTAAGGCCTTTATTTTAGCTTCTTCAGTTGAGCGATTAAGTACTTTGATTTGTCCTATTGTTAGGTTCTCTAACACAGTCATATGAGGAAATAGTTCAAAATGTTGAAATACCATACCTACTCTAGATCTGAATTTTGCTAGATTCGTTTTAGAGTCTTTTAAAGCGGTACCATCAACGATAATATTTCCTTGTTGAAAAGGTTCTAAAGCATTCACTGTCTTAATAAGTGTAGATTTACCTGAGCCAGATGGACCGCATACAACGACAACTTCACCTTTGTTGATAGTGGTTGAGCATTCGCTAAGTACCTGAAAATCTCCATACCATTTGGATACATCTTGAATTTCAATCATTGGCATTTTGATTCTCCTTATCGAATAATGGCTATTTTTTGATGTAAGCG
The DNA here is from genome assembly GCF_056783825.1 of Acinetobacter sp. 24-47-39. Classification (NCBI taxonomy): domain Bacteria; kingdom Pseudomonadati; phylum Pseudomonadota; class Gammaproteobacteria; order Moraxellales; family Moraxellaceae; genus Acinetobacter; species Acinetobacter sp. 24-47-39. Next base: position 46,931 of record NZ_JBWYIP010000019.1, on the reverse strand, counting down.
TTTAACTAGTCGTGAAAGTGCAAATGAAATGACAAAATAGACGACAGCAACAACTAGATAAAAAACGGCTTTGGTTTCCGAACCATAGGTACTAGCTAAAGTATTTGCATTGCCTAGGAAATCTGGTGCACTGATGACATAAACCAAAGATACATCTTGAAAAAGAACAATGGATTGCGTCAATATCACGGGTAACATATTTCTAAAAGCTTGGGGTAAAACTACGTATGACATTGTCTGGCGATAATTAAAACCCAAGGCGTAACCTGCATTCACTTGTCCTTTAGAAACTGATTGAATGCCAGAACGGACAATTTCTGAAAAAAAAGCAGCCTCAAAAATGGCGAAGGTTACTACACTTGAAAATAAAGGTCCCCAATAGGTGTGATATTGGAAATCGAAAAACTTAGGAAGTAAAAAGTAAAAGATAAAAATAACTTGAATGAGGGGAACACCTCGAAAAAAGTCGACATAAAATTTTGCAAATCCACTGGCAATTTTATTATTCGATAGACGCATCATCGCGATTGGTGTACCAAGAAGAATCCCACCAATAATCGAAAGAATGGTTACTGTAACTGTAAATTTAAAACCAGCGATCAAACTTGCAACGACATCGGGATGAGTTAGAACACTAAAGTCCATTTTATTTACCTCCCGAACCTAGACCTGGTACAGCCATTCGTTTCTCAATCCATGCCATCAGGTATTTAATTGAATAAGTGATGATGAGGTAAACAGGTGTTGAAAGAATTAAAATGACCACGTCTTGAGAGGTTTCTTCTCGCATTGTTTTGGTATATGCAAAAAAATTCAAAACACTTAAGGCAAAAAGCACGGCTGAATTTTTAAATACATTCATTGCTTCTGATGTTAGTGTTGGCCAAACGATTCGATAAGCCACTGGCAGAATGACATAACGATAACTTTGGTTTAAATTTAAACCGATCGCATAAGCTGCATTTTTTTGACCTTGTGAAACGGTATTAATACCTGCTCGAACCTGCTCAGCAATCCTTGCAGCGGTATATAGGCCCAGCGCAAATACACCAATAATTGCTGGATTATTATTTAAAATATTTTGCCACCATCCGCCAGAAACCATTTCACCACTTCCAGTACTCATACTCAATGGTAGAAGTTGAGGGAAAACGAATGCCCAGAAAAATAATTGAACAATTAAGGGTATATTTCTGAATAACTCTACATAACAAGTCCCAATGAATGACAGTAATTTATTGGGTAATGTACGCATAATGCCAATAAGTGAACCAAGTATAAATGCGATGAAAAAGGCAATGACAGCAGTCCAGATCATGGTCCAAATACCTGATCCAAGTATCTGTAACCAAGTCGGTGCATCAGCAACAGCTGAATAACTTGAACCTCCAATCGCACTACAGATAGATTCAGCCCAATCTTTTTTATCAACGCCATATTCGTTGGATGCCAAGCAAAATGACGTCCAATTTAAAGAACCAACAGCCATTGAAATTCCCTGCAATGGTTATGAGAAAAAAGGGCTTAAGTGTTTCTATTTAAGCCCTCATAATTTTTGTTATTTAATCCCTGCATCATTCGGAGATGCTTTTAATTTTTTAAATGAGCTACTCATAGGCATGTTTAGATTGATATTGCGTGGTGGAATAGGTGATAAGAACCATTTTTTATAAAGGGTATCCATTTGACCATTTTTCCACATTCCAGTTACCACACGATCTGCAATCGCTTTAAACTTGGCATCGCCTTTAGGCAGCATAATTCCGTAAGGTTCTGACGAAAGGACTGGACCTACAATTTTAAAATCTTGAGGTTTTGATGATTTGGCAATGAGCCCTGCAAGAATATTGTCATCCATAACAAATGCAGCTGCACGTCCCGAAGCGACCATTGCAAAAGAATCAGCATGATCTTTACCATAGACATTGGTAACCTTTATTTTTTCTCCTCGTGCACCCATTTTGATATATTTATCCGAGGTTGTTCCTTGCGTTGTGGCAACGGCTTTACCATTTAAATCCCCTAAATCTTTGAAAGGCGCTGAAGCTTTGACTGCCATACGTACTTCAGTGGCAAAGTAATTTGTAGAGAAGTTGACTTGCTGTTGTCGCTGGACAGAGTTGGTTGTCGTCCCGCATTCCATATCAATGTTTCCAGCGAGCATTTCAGGAATTCGCGTGGAAGAAGTAACCGCTTTATATTCAACTTTTAAGTTGGGGAGTTTTAAGTCTTTTTTTAATTCGTTAGCTACGTTATTACAGATATCGATGGCATATCCCATAGGTTTACCACCAACGATATATGAGATTGGATCAGAAGATTCACGATACCCGATGATCACTTTTCCATTTTTTTTGATTTTCGCAATGGTGTCAGTGGCATTGGCTTGACTCATTGTTCCGCCAGCGATGATGAAGCCTAATGCGCTGAGAAGGACTTTACCAGATAGACTTTTCATCAAGAAATCTCCATGTCTTGTAGTGCATCGTTCTTATAATTTTGACAGTTCTCAAATTTGGTTGAAATCTATTCAAAATAAACTATTAATTATTTTTATACTGTCTATGAGAATAAGTAAAGAATAAAAAATACTCGAAATTCAAATGAATTTAGATTTTTTGATCAACGCGAAATAAATCATGAGCTTATAAAACCTTGATCATGAGTAAGTGGTTTATTTTTAATCAACCATAACTGCAGATAAAACTAAAAAATTATTTTTTTTAATTTAAACTTGAGTGCTCATATTTTTTGAATATTAATTAAAAAAAAGTGATTGAATTATAATGTATTTTATCCTTATTTTTTTATTAACAATTAAGACTAATTGATTAACCTAACACTTGAAACTTATGTTATAAGAATTGTAGGCATGATTATTGCTTGAATAATAACGATGTTAGGGGGTAATGATTTATGAAATTAGCGTTAGGACTAAAAGTATCCAATTCTTTGTCTTTGACACCCCAGCTCCAACAAGCGATCCGACTTTTACAATTATCCAGCTTAGAGTTGGAGCAAGAAGTTCAATTGCAGTTGGATAGTAACCCCTTACTTGAAAAGGTGGATGATGATTCTCCAATGCAAAGTTTGGAGGACTTGAATCAGGAAAATTCTGCTAGTGATCTTACTCGAGAATTAAATGCAGATCATTTGCCAAATGATTTACCTGTAGATACGGAATGGGATGATGTATATACCCATCAATCATCATCAATGGAATTACCAGAATATGAAGAACGTGAGGATAATCGATCAATTCAAAATACACTGAAAGATCATATTTTACAGCAAGTTAATCTTCTAAATTTCTCCCAAACTGATCTTTTGATCGCTTATTGCATCGTAGATGGTTTGGATGAAAAAGGCTTTTTAGATGAGAGCGTTGAAGAAATTCACCACGCAGTGCTGACTTTACTCGCACAGATGGATATTGAAGAAGATGTTGAGATTGATGAAATTTTAGTGGTGTTGAAACATATTCAAAGACTAGAGCCGATTGGCGTTGGTTCACGCAATCTTGTGGAATGCTTATATGTTCAGCTTCAAGTTTTGCCTAATACCTTACCATGCCGTAATGACGCGTTATTGTTATTGCAGCATTATGAATTATTGATTGCCAATGACCTAAATAAATTACTGAAGCAAACAGGTTTTAAACTTGAACAGTTAAAAGCAGCGATACAACTTTTAAAATCATTACAACCCTATCCAGGGTTAATGTTTGAAAATAAAGAATCTGAATATCAAGTGCCTGATGTTGTGGTGGCAAAGAAAAATGACAGTTGGCATGTGCACTTAAATCCAGATATTTTGCCAAAATTACGTATCAACCCTTATTACGCAAATATGATTCGTCGAGCTGATCAAAGTGCAGATAATCAATACTTACGCAATCAAATGCTTGATGCTAAAAATTTTATTAAAAGTGTAGATGAGCGCCATAAAACGCTTTTAAAAGTAGCGACATGTATTGTTCAGCATCAACGAGATTTTTTAGAGTTGGGTGCTGAAGGAATGAAACCTTTGGTGTTGAGAGATGTGGCGGAGGAGGTTGAGTTACATGAATCAACAGTATCTCGTGTAACGACCAATAAATATTTGCTTACTCCGAGAGGGTTGTTTGAACTTAAATATTTTTTCTCAAGCCATGTTGGAACAACGTCAGGTGGTGAAGCGTCTTCAACTGCGATCCGAGCAAAAATTAAAAAGTTGATTGCTGAAGAGAACCCAAGAAAACCATTATCTGATAATAGTTTAGCTAAGTTGTTAAATGAGGATGGTATCGATGTTGCACGTCGTACAGTCGCAAAATATCGTGAATCGTTACATATTCCTGCATCATCCGATCGAAAAGTCTTGATCTGAAATTTGAAGTGTGATTATTCTAGAGGTTCATTATGACGAAATAATGAATCTCTTTTTTTTAGTTACACGAGGTTTAGCCAGCATGATTTCATGACTTAAATTTGCAGAATAATTCTATGTTGAATGTTCTGTCATGCAATCACATGGCTTAACTCAATCAAATCCTTTAGAAGGAGAGGGATAGGATTATGCAAATAACAATTCGTGGACATCATTTAAGTATTACTCCTGCAATAGAAGAGAATATTCGTTGTAAATTCGCCGAAATGACCAAGCACCTTGATCAGGTCAATAGTATGCAGGTGAAACTCACAAAGGATCACCAAGTCGATAAGCGTTCGAAAAAAGGAAGTTCGAATCATATCGCTGAAGCAATCGTGCGTTTACCAGGCGTCGAATTATTTGCTCAGGCATCTGGCGATGATATGTATGCATCAATTAAAAAATTGACTGAGAAAATAAAAAGACAGTTAATGAGATATCGTAAAATGCAAATGGCTTTTCAGCCGCTGCCTATATGACGGTATGTAGCTGAAAATAAAAAAAGAGGTATATTGCCTCTTTTTTTTATAGATAAATTGTATAGCAGATGAATTCATTGAATGAGTTATAGTAAAATAATCCGTTTTTACACAATCGATCGTCCCATGAGAGGTCTTTGCAATGAATAGTGAACAGCTCACTGAAATCTTAAAAGCTGCTTTCCCTTCTGCTGATGTTGCTGTAAGTGGACAAGGTGGGAAATTTGACCTCCGTATTGTAGATGATCTGTTTGAAGGTAAAAGAACAGTTGCTCGTCAACAAGCAGTTTATGCTCCTCTTAACGAATATATTAAAAGTGGCGCAGTTCACGCTGTAACCATACGCGCAATGACAAAAGAAGAATGGCGCAAAGCTAGTCTTTTCGGAGCTTAAGGAATAAATGGATAAATTTCTAATCACTGGTGGTAAAAGACTAGAAGGCGAAGTTCGCATCTCTGGTGCAAAAAATGCTGCATTGCCACTTTTAGCAGCAATGATTCTTGCTGAAACACCAATTACGCTCAGAAATGTACCCAAGCTTAAAGATGTTCATACGCTTGTAAAATTAATTGCAGGTCTTGGGATTACTATGAAGTATGAAAGTGACACTGTTGTCGCTGATACTTCAACCCTTGATAATCAATTTGCACCATATGAACTCGTAAAGACTATGCGAGCGTCTATTTTGGTGCTTGGCCCATTGCTGGCGCGCTATGGTAGTGCAAAAGTATCTTTACCTGGTGGTTGTGCTATTGGCTCACGTCCTGTTGACCAGCATTTAAAAGCATTAGAAGCTTTAGGTGCGGAAATTGAAGTCGAAGCAGGCTATGTCAATGCAAAAGTTGATGGTCGCTTAAAAGGCGGTGAAGTTGTTTTCGATATGGTCACTGTAGGCGGGACAGAAAACATCCTCATGGCTGCTGTTTTAGCAGAAGGTGTTACTACCATCCGTAATGCGGCTCGTGAACCTGAAATCACTGATCTTGCACAAATGCTCATTAAGATGGGTGCGAAGATTGAAGGTTTAGATACGGATACATTAATCGTCACTGGTGTAGAAAGTTTGCATGGTTGTGAGTATTCAGTTGTTGCTGACCGTATTGAAACAGGATCTTATTTAGCGGCTGCTGCTATTACGGGTGGACGAGTTAAAACGACACATACAGATCCATTGCTGATGGAATCAGTGTTGGATAAATTTGAAGAAATGGGTGCAGAAGTTACGCGCGGTGATGATTGGATCGAACTCGATATGATGGGTAAGCGTCCTAAGGCTGTTAGTTTCCGTACATTGCCTCATCCAGATTTTCCAACAGATATGCAAGCACAATTGATGGCGGTCAATGCAATCGGTCGTGGGTTTGCAACAATTTCAGAAACGATTTTTGAAAACCGTTTTATGCATGTACCTGAATTGTCACGTATGGGCGCTAATATTCAGGTTGAAGGTAATGATGCAGTTGTAACAGGAGTTGAAAAACTTTCAGCTGCACCTGTTATGGCAACAGATTTGCGTGCTTCATTTTCTTTAGTTTTGGCTGCTTTAGCTGCTGAAGGAGAGACTTTAATTGACCGTATTTATCACATTGATCGCGGTTATGAAGATGTTGAAGCAAAATTACAAGGTTTAGGTGCCCAAATTAAGCGAGTGAGCGAGTAAGTTAATGAGCGATATGAGAAACGATGATCCTAATTTTGACGTAATGGGCAATTTTGATCATGGTTTAACCTTAGCATTAAGTAAAGGTCGTATTTTAAAAGAGACTTTGCCATTGCTAGAGACAGCAGGCATCAATCTTTTAGAAGACCCAGATAAATCGCGTAAATTAATTTTTCCTACGACGCATAAACATGTTCGAATTTTAATTTTACGTGCATCTGATGTACCAACTTATGTAGAAAATGGTGCGGCTGATATTGGTGTTGCAGGTAAAGATGTACTGATGGAACATGGTGCACAAAATGTCTATGAACCATTAGATCTTAAAATTGCAAACTGTAAGTTAATGACAGCGGGCAAAGTGGGTATGGAGCGTCCGAAAGGTCGTTTGAAGATCGCGACCAAGTACGTGAATTTGACGCGTCAATACTATGCGAGCTTAGGCGAGCAAGTAGATGTGATTAAGCTTTACGGTTCGATGGAGCTTGCACCATTGGTTGGTTTGGGTGATTACATCGTCGACGTCGTGGACACAGGTAATACACTTCGCGCGAATGGCTTAGAGCCTCTTGAAGAAATTTGCAAAGTGTCTTCTCGTTTAATCGTGAACAAAGCGAGCTTTAAGCGTAAGCAAGCCTTACTTAATCCGATTCTTGCACAGCTTGAAAAAGCGGTGGAAGAAAGAGAAGCGAAAAAAGCTTAAGCTAGTTAAAAAAAAAACCGCCTTATTAGGCGGTTTTTTTATGCGGTTTAATAATTTTAACTAGTTCTTGAACTAAATCATTAAAAGATTGATCGTAATCTTTTTTGTGCTCTGCAAAAGTTTTATCTGATTCGTTTATTTCTTTTGATAATGGATCGGTGATAGTAACTTTAATATTTTTTGTAGTTATCATTTCATATAATTGATCGCTGAATTCTCTTCGAGCAGCATTTCCGATTATAGGTGGTGAATTTTCGAAATTCGTACCAAAATTATGTAGATCAATGATCTGAGTATTTGGGGTCACCTTAAATGCGTCATTGATGTGTCTGTAATAATTATTTAAATAACTTTCTTCAATATAAGTTATAGATTGATCGAAAAAATGAAAATGCATATAGAACTTCTTGTAGAGCTGTTCATTAATACGATCTTGGTTGTTTAAGATTTTGTTTAATAGTTCTAAGCCTTGTTGAATTAATTCGATCTCATTAATTTGAGACAAGCTTACTCTTTCATGCTCAAGGCTTGGATGATTACAATGCTTTCTTTAACAGAATTAAGTGATTCAATTAATTTGTATTTTTTGTCAATTTTAAAATTCACTTCAATTAAAAGACTTATTAGTTTCTCAGCTTGTGATTTTTCTAAATCATATTGTTTTTCAATCTTCCAATTTAAGAAACCAATAATTGCAACTATTGGCGTCAGTACATATGCGGTTAAAGTTACTATATCTTGGATTCCTTGTTTAGTAACGGCACACATCAAAGACTGTCCCTGACAGTAATAAAAGTATTGAAAAAATCCACAAATAGTTAAAACAACGACATAAATACCTAAATAGTAACCGACATATTTTTCTATTTCTTTCATCTAAAATCCCCCCGAATAAAATCAAATTATGATAAGAACAGAGCTCAATAGAAAATTCAATTTAATCAAAAGTTATTTTCAATCATTTCTATCTGGGTTGCTTGAATGAAGATGCCCACAAATCAACAGAAAACAGGTAAACTAAAGCTTCCCTTTAATTTCATTGTGGATAAATTGATGCGACGTTTATCGACTCAAGATCAAAATTTTAAGCAAGACTTTGCTGACTTGCTCGCTTTTGAAACCGTGAGTGACCCAGAACTTTTAAAAACAGTAGACCAAATCATTGCCGATGTTCGTCAACATGGTGATGCTCATGTTCTCAAACTCACACAACAGTTCGATCGACATCCAGCGCATCAATTTTCAGATTTAGAACTGACACAAGAGCAACTTAAAGCTGCATTTGATCATTTAACGACTGAAGTTCGAGAAGCTTTAGAGTTAGCTGCAAATCGTGTCCGTGAATTCCATCAGGCACAAAAACAAGATGGTTGGACCTATATTGATGCTTTGGGTAACACCTTAGGTCAAAAAGTAACGCCGCTTGACCGTGTTGGAATTTATGTGCCAGGTGGTTTGGCTTCATACCCATCATCAGTACTCATGAATGCGGTTCCTGCTCACGTCGCAGGAGTACCTGAAATTATTATGGTTGTGCCTGCACCAAATGGTGATTTAAATCCATTGGTGTTGGCAGCTGCGTATTTGGCAGGCGTCACTCGAGTTTTTACGATTGGTGGTGCACAAGCGGTTGCAGCATTGGCCTATGGTACTGAAACTATTCCAGCAGTAGACAAGATCACTGGACCGGGCAATCGTTTTGTTGCAGCAGCAAAACGCGCCGTATTTGGTCAGGTAGGTATTGATATGATTGCAGGTCCTTCAGAAATTTTAGTGTATGCTGAAGGGGAAAATAATGCAGAATGGCTTGCAATGGATCTTCTGTCTCAAGCAGAGCATGATACTGTTGCTCAAGCTGTATTTATTACGCCAGACGAGCAACTGCTTCATGATGTCGCGATTGCAATTGAAGAGCACTTAAAAGCACTTCCTAAAGCAGAAATCGCGCGAACTTCTATTGCTAATCGTGGTGCACTCGTTTTAGTTAAAGACCGTGCCGAAGGTGTGGAATTGATTAACCAAGTTGCCCCTGAACACTTGATGCTATGTTTAGATGAAGCACAAGAAATGGCTGAAGGTATTCGCCATGCAGGTGCTATCTTCATGGGGCGTTATACGCCTGAAGCAATTGGTGATTACTGTGCAGGTCCGAACCATGTATTGCCAACCTCGGGTACGGCACGTTTTTCATCACCACTCGGGGTGTATGATTTCCAAAAGCGTTCAAGCTTAATCATGTGTTCAGAAGATGGCGTGAAAACTTTAGCGAAAACAGCAGATATTCTTGCACAGCAAGAAAACTTAGATGCTCACGCTCGTTCAGCGCGATATCGTTATCAGTAATTTAAACCATAAATTTGGTATGAATATTCCTCTCTAAATCTGTTTTTAAGCATTGCTTGAAATCGAAATGCAAGTGGGGTTGGGTGAGGGTAATTAAAAAATCTCTCCCTAACCTCCTTAGTCAGTGAGGGGAATTTAGAGAATTTAAAAATGAATATTACAGTAGAACAAATGCGTTTTTGGAGTCCAGAAGTACGTGAACTAGAGCCATATGTGCCTGGTGAACAACCCAAAATCCAAAATCTTTTAAAATTGAATACCAACGAGAACCCGTATCCACCATCTCCAAAAGTTGTAGAAGCGGTACAACAAGTTTTAGCAAATGGCGCGGATGTTTTACGTTTGTATCCTGACCCTGACGCATCGGAATTAAAGCAAGCAATTGCGAAACAGCAACATGTTCCAGTGGGACACGTGTTTGTTGGTAATGGTTCTGATGAGGTTTTAGCTCATATTTTTAAGGCATTTTTTGTTCAAGATTTGCCAATTCTTTATCCAGATATTACCTACAGTTTCTATCCTGTTTATAGCCAATTTTTTGGTGTGAAAACTCAAATTTTGCCTTTAAACGAAAAATTTGAAATTGTTGTGGATGACTATAAGCAACCAAATGGCGGCATCATTATCACCAATCCAAATGCCCCTACCAGTATTGCACTTGGTTTGTCTGCAATTGAGGAAGTACTTCAATCGAACCCAAATTCAGTGGTTGTGATTGATGAAGCATATGTAGACTTTGGTGCTGAATCTGCAGTGGCTCTCGTAGAAAAATATGACAACTTGGTGGTCTGTCAAACAACTTCGAAATCACGTTCGCTTGCGGGATTACGGGTCGGGTTTGCGATTGCACAGCCGCATTTAATTGCAGCGTTAGAAGCGGTAAAAAATAGCTTCAATTCATATCCAATGGATCGTTTTGCGATTGCCGCTGCAGTGGCGTCTTTCGAGGATCAAGCCTATTTCGAAGCGCAAAATGCCAAAGTGATTGCCAGTCGTATAAAGTTAGTTGAGCAACTGCAATCTTTAGGATTTGATGTGTTGCCTTCTGCCGCAAATTTTATATTTGCAACTTTACCAAGCAAAGATGCAGGTCAGCTTGCAAATGAATTGCGAGAGCGTGGCATTATCGTAAGATATTTTAATAAACCACGTATTAATCAATATTTGCGTATCACCATTGGTACCGATGAGCAAAATCAACGTTTAGTAGACACCTTGAAGAATGACATTTTAAAAGTGTGATTGCTGCAAATTTTTGTTGTGGAAAAAGCGACCAGATAGGTCGCTTTTTTATGATTCGTACCATTGATTCATCAGTTTTAGCATGGCATCAACCTTATCAAAACATTCTTGATATTCTGCATCGCAATCTGAACTGATTGTGACACCACCACCAGCCCAAATAGACACATCTTGCTGATATTTTTGAATTGTTCGAATCAAAATATTCCAAGAACCAGTACCATCAAAATTAAAATAACCAATAGAGCCACAGTATGCACCGCGTGGGGACTCTTCAAGTTCTTCAATAATTTCCATCGCTCGAATTTTGGGTGCCCCCGTTATTGAACCGCCGGGGAGCGCTGCGTGTAAAACATCTAATTGATGAACATCGGATTTTAACGTCGCTTCAATTTCACTGACCATGTGGTGGACTTGATTAAAGCTTTCAATGTTAAATAATTTTGGTGTCTTGACAGTGCCAGTTTCTGCATAAATGCTTAAATCATTTCTGAGAAGGTCAACAATCATCAGATTTTCGGCCTTATCTTTCTCAGAGTTGATGAGTGTTTGTTTGGATTCTTGGTCTTTTTGAGAATCTTTAAAGCGTGGCATGGTGCCTTTGATCGGTTTAGTGATCATTTTTTTATTGGGTCTAAACTCGATAAATAACTCAGGTGAACAGCTCAAAAGTTCAAGGTTATCAATTTTAAGATAAGCAGCATAAGGAGCATTTGTGAGTGCCCAAAAAGGTTTAGCTATACTCAGTAGCTCACCTTCAGCTTGTGCTACAAATTCTTGAGTTAGGTTAATTTGGTAACAATCCCCAGCAACAATGTAATCTTGTACTCGTTGAAATGCAGTTCGATATTGTTGTTTAGTCCAACGTGCTTGGATGGGTGAACTGAGTTGAAATGATGATGGACTAGATTGCTGAATACAGTCTAATAATCGTGTATAAAGGTGCTTGGCATTATGTTCAGTGCTATAGAAAACCCAATCATTATTTTCATAAATCAAATAGCTTTCATACAAGCCAAAAAACAATTGTGGTTGTTTTTTTACCTTGGTGTTGATTTGAAAATTTGCTGCAAAATTATAATCATAGTATCCAATGTAACCACCTCTGAAATAATGGCGTGCAGAGTCAGAAAGTGGATTTTCACTACACTGAACAAAATCTTTGAGTGAAGAAATTTGACTTTCATACTGATAATTAAAATCAGAGCAACGCACAAATTGACTGAATCCGCCGTTTATATAAACGCAATATTTTTTTGGCAAAAATCCGATAATCGGTAAATCCTGATTTTCAAGATATACCAATCCTGTCAATGAACCAATTTTTTGCAAAAAATCAGCTTTACTTAGTCCTGAAATTTTTAAGTTTTGTTTAAAAAATGAAGCACTTACCATTTGTGACTTGTTACACTCTTTTCAGAAAATTTGCATCACCCATTTAATACTAGTTCACACTTATGCCATTTATCGGGAATAGGTCGAATTTTCTTAACAGATATTGATCATAAGATAACATAAGGTTAACTTAATACTGCAAAGCGAACTGCTCAAGGATGAAGTTTCAGTCGTTAAATTATAAAAACTTCAGAAACACGGAGAGCAGTCAAAAAAATGAAAAAAATGCTCTTGGGAGAGTACATAATGAAATTATTCACAAAATTGGCTTTAGTTTCTTCAATGGCGGTGAGCGTGAATGCTATGGCGATGCAGGCAATGGATGATGCATCACTCAGCGCAACGACTGGTCAAGATGGTATTACTATTGCCATTGATACAACTGCTGGTATCGAAATCGATAAGTTATATATTCATGATAATGATGGTTTTACAAATAGCGCTTTGACATTCGGTGATACGACCATTAATACAGCTGGCACTGCTGATCCAACAATTGGTGCTGGTGCAATCACGGTTAACGGTTTAACGATTTCAAAGGGTACTGGAAATACTCAAAACTTAGCAACGTTGAAAGTTGATGCCGCAGATGTTGGTGGTCAAGCGGTACTTAATGTTCTTGCTGAAACTGGTGCTTTAGACATCAATGTTGGTTCTATTGGGGTTGCAAGCTCTGGCACTTACAGTTCTGATGACAATGTTCGTGGTGTTGTTGAAGGTTCTGAAAAACAAATTATTACAGGTTTAACATTATCATTGGGTGCAACGAAAGCAAACGTTCAATTAGGTAATGCACCTCAAGGCGCTATGATTGTCGTTGATTCTGAAATCACTGGTGGTTTATCTACAAGCTTAACTATTAATGATACATCTACATCGGGTGGTGGTAGCATTGGAATCGAGGGCTTGAAAGTTACAAGTTCAGGCAGTAAAAACCTGAATGCTGACGCCAAAATTGGTGTAACAAAAGATGGATTATATATCAGCCCAGCTCAATCACCATTGAATGCTTACATCCAAAAAGTTTCTTTAGGTGAAGCTAATAAGAGTATCGGTTCAATCGAAGTTCAAGGTTTGAATTTGGGTAGCACTTCAATCAAAATTTCTGGTCACTAAGTTTTTATACAAAAAACGCGTGTTGATCACGCGTTTTTTAAATTTTGCGAATTTGAAATTAAAAAGTAAAAGTACTGTATTTTTAGGATGAAAAAGGTATTCTGAATATAAGAATAAATGTGAGTGCAAACTCCAACTACAGAATCATAAAGGCAAGTACGCCGAACTAGAACAGTTAACATTATGATAGAAATTACTTTAGGCTCTGCAATTATGTATTTTTTTGCGAGTCATGCTCTCGAAATTAAAGAAAAACCACGCGAAGCAGTTTATTACAGTGAGATTGCAGACTCACGACATCTATCTTATACAAAAAATCACCGTGAACCTGTAGCTATCAAGCCGGCTATCGAAAATCAGTTTAGAGGAATAGTTCGTCAAGCGTATGACTATAGTTGTGGTTCTGCGGCGTTGACGACAGTTCTTAATGGTCACGCTGGTCTAAATTTGACAGAACAACAAACCATGGAGGGATTGTTGCGATTTGGCGAGTATGATCGAATCATTGAGCGTAGAAGCTTTTCATTATTGGATATGAAGCGTTTCGTCACTGCTTTAGGTTATGAAAGTGGGGGGTACCGTGGTGAATTCAAAGACCTGATTAAACAGACACAACCTGCTATTGTTCCAATTCACTATGCAGGTTTTAAGCACTTTGTTGTATACAAAGCATATAAAGATGGAAGGGTTTATGTTGCTGACCCTGCATTAGGAAATATCAGTTTTGATGAAGCACGATTTAAAGAAATTTGGGAAAACAATACCTTATTTTTAGTGAACGTTCCTGAATCTCAACAGAAAGATCTATTGGCATTACAAGAAACAGATTTAAGACATGTCGATGATGCAACAATTAACCGTTACGCCTTAGTTGATGCACAATTTTCGTCAGATTATATGAATAAAATCGCAGATAAAGCCTCAACTATGCGTAAAGTATTAGATCTTGATCCCAAATCTCCAACGTATAATCAACCCATTACAACATATATGCGGCTTTACTATAAACGTAAGTAATTTAAATGCAACTAAATTGAATTGAAACAAAATCCAAATAATGAAGAATTGTGGTAGGAAGTAAAATGAATAATCAATGGACGAAAAGAACGCTACTCGCAATCAGTATTCAAATGATTGTCACAGGCGTCTATGCAGCACCCGAAACAGTTGAAGCTCCATCAGAAGAGAATATTTCTCAAGATACTCAAAATAATACTGAAAATAGTTCGGCGACCGAGCTTGAACAAGCACAATCAAGTTATACGGCACAATCTACTGAAAATGTTGATGCAACACCTTCTCTTAAGCCAGGTGTTGAAGGGCAGGCTGCAAATGCACTCCAACAAAAAGAAGGTGATGCGACGCAAGAGACTAACTTGCAGGAAGTTTTTTCCTCTAATGAGCGACAATATTCACTGATTAAGCGTGGTGAGTTTTCAACGTTCTATGATCTTGATTATTCGTACTATCGGGATTCACAAATAAATGCTTCGATCGATGAAGGACAATTGTATCAACTTCGTATTGATGAAGATGCAAATCATACGATTACCAATACCATCACAGCGCAATATGGTTTAAGAGATAACATCACGCTAAACGCTTCAATTCCATTGGTTGCAAAGTCTGATAGTGTCAAAGATACGACCACTGCTGGTTTGGGTGATATTAGTTTAGGGGCGCGTTGGGAGCCATTTCCACTGAAAGAAGGTCGTTTGCCACTTATTTTGTTTGGTAATCTATCGACAAAAACAGGTGATAGCCCCTATGAAATTAATCCTTTGACGGATCTCTCAACAGGTAAGGGGTATTATTCAGTTGGTGTTGGTGCAAGTACAAGAAAATATATTGATCCAGTTGTATTGTTTGCGTCAGTATCAACAAATTATGGTTTTAAAGAATCTGGCTTAAATCAAATCCGAGGGGGAGGAAATACTCAAGGTGAAGGTTTAACCGGGCGTAACCGTGTTTTAGATACTTTTGAACCTGGAGTTACGGCTGGATTCTCGTTCGGGTTTGCATATTCATTTAACTATGATGTCTCCTTGACCATGTCTTATCAGCAATCGATGAACATGGGTACCAAATTTACATATGATACAGGTGAATATTACGAGCCTGCGACTCAGACCAGCTCTATGTTTGCGGTGGCACTCGGTGTACGTGTTAGTCCGAAGACGATTGTCAATGGAACGATAGGTATCGGTTTAACTGAAGACTCTCCAGATGTTTCTCTCGGCCTATCGTTCCCATTAGATATACTTGGCTTCGGTAAGAAAAAAGCAAGCTAAAGGAGTTCGGAAATGAGTCAATTCCGTTTGCATCCTTTAGTTACAGCAATTGTTCTGAGTGGATGTAGTACGCAAGTCTTTGCACACCTTGGGCAGAATTTATCTGTAGATGTACGCTCATTATCAATGGGTAATGCTGTCACTGCAGATCCACCCGGGATTAGTGCAATTCACTTTAACCCTGCGGGTTTAACCAAACTCAAAGGGTTACAAACCGACGTTCAAGGCTTAGTTGCTAATTTTGATATTCAGCGTGAATTTTCCGCGCCATCAGGTTATGACGTCTTTGGATATTCTGATGATCCATTAATCTGTAATGATGCGCTTGATAATCCATCAAACCTCTGTACTGATTTTAAGGATTCTGTGAGAGGTGATGTCGAGTACGCATCCTTATATATTCCTATATTAAAAAAAATGGTGGATTTAGGAGAGGGATGGCCAGTAGCAGCTCCAACTGGAGGAATCTCCTACAACCCACCAGGATCTAAGTTTACTTTCGCTACAGCAGTATATGCACCAATGGTTGCAGGTTTCGGTGCAGAAGATGGTAATCCGGGTAACTTCATGGGGCAGCAAGTTGCCATGGAGCGTATTACATATTTATCACCATCGATTGCATATCAAGTAAATGATGAACTTTCAATTGGTGCTTCAGTGGGCATGTCTTATCAAGCCATTGCCATGAAAACAGATTTACGTTTTCCAAATGAAATGATTGGTCTTCTTCGGATGGTGGATGAGTCTGTCTGTGCCCCTTTCCGTGGAGGGAATGACAATATTGTCACGAATATTTTGTTATTCGGCTTATGTAATACCAATGAGGGCATGAATCCATTTTCAACTTTCGGGAAAATCAATGTTGAAATGGAGCAGAGTTTATCACCAAGCTACAACTTAGGTGTCTTGTGGGAACCCACTGAAGAGTTTGGTTTAGGGCTGGTTTACCAAAGCGGTGCTAAAATGCGCTTGAAGGGTAAATATATTGTAGAAAATGGAAACGCATCCCGAGAATTAATCAAAGGACTAAACTCCTCACCTACGGGGCAAGTTTTGGCAACCATACTTGGTTTTCCAAACTATGTACCTGCGATTGAAACTGGTCTAATGTCTATGGATTTAGAATATCCAGCACATTTCCAAGCGGGGATTAAGTACAAAGTATTCCCGGACTTACAAGTAAATTTCGATGTGGGATGGACTGACTATGCGGCTTGGGATAAGTTTAAATTTGAGTTCGATCGTCAAATTTCTGCTCTGAAGATTGCAAAACTGTTATCTAATGATGTAACAGACTCTTCTTTATCTCTGCCTCTAGGTTTTCAATCTCCATGGAGTTGGGGCGTTGGCGTTGAATATTCTGCCAATGACCGTTTGAAATTCCGTGCTGGTTATGAACCTAGAACAAGTGCGATCCCAGATGGAAAGCGGAATACAATGGTACCGATCAATAATGCACAATTGTTTGGATTGGGTATTGGTTACCGTTTTGATGAAGATACAGATATTGATTTATCAGTCGGGTTCCTTCGTAGCCGCGATAGAATTCCAGCGGGATCAAGTAGCCTAGCCAATCTAGACGCCGTGGATAATTTATTACTTAATCCATATGCAGGCTTAAATGTATCGACAAATACCAAAGTTACGATTTTAGGTATTAATTATAGAACGAGATGGTAATGGACTTAAATCTTGAGCAATTTAAACAAATAAAAACAAGAGTGAGCCAGTCTCTCGGTTGTGTTATATGTGCAGGTTCTTTTTTAGTAAGTCCTACATTGTATGCCCAAGACTTTTACACAATTATAGGTCCAGATGGCAGACCGATTGTCATCGAAAGAGCTGCATCTAATGCTCAAAAAAACAAATCTATTAAAGATCAAAAATCAATTCAAAGAGAAAATGTTCAGCCAAAAAACATTCAAAAAAAACCAGCAGACGAGCCTAAAAAAATACAAGTTGAAATCGTTCAGCCGAGTATTAAAGCTCCTACAGCGAGCAAATCAGTTGAGCATGGTCTAACTAATAATGTTGAACAATCAACTGTAACTGCTGAAAAAAAGACTCAGGATCAAATGAAGAAAATTGATCTTACACAGACTAAAGTCAATACGAAGCATGAGCAGGCATTAACAGAACATAAATCTACACAAGATCAAAATTCTAAAGAAAGCGTTCAACGTGTTGAGCAGATTTCAGATAGCAAAAACGCAGGTGGTTCACTGAAAGCTGAAACAGGAAGTCCTGTAACTGTAATTGATGGTGTTGAATACATTGATCATGAATATCTTGAAGATCGTGAGTTTAATCTGGAAGGAAGAAAACGGTTTTATGTAGTTCCTGATACGCAGGGTGTAGGTGCAGCTCGTTTTGAAACAATTGAGCGACAAAAAGGGATTACCAAAGCCGTTTTATCTCAGTTCCTACAGCCGACAGAGCCTACAGCGAAAGAAGCAATGGCTTTATCGAGTACGTACATGCGTATTGAAGCAAAAGATCTTGCAGAATCTTTGGAACATACATGTTTTCAAGATAAAAAAATTCAGAAAGCTAAGCGTTTGAAGGGTGCTCAAGGTGAAATTGGTTTATGGCCAGTTGCGCCATTGAAAGAACGTTTTGCTTACGAGGTGGTGGAGTTAGATGAATCAATTGATCAGATTCAAATTCAATCATTTGCTTCATCTCAAAATAACCCAACTTTTTATTGGCCGATTGCAGTATTTTTGGATCAGCAAGGTTGCATTTTAGAGGGAGCGACTGGTTTTAAAAGTACAGATACTCAAGCCAACGTCACGACATACTCTGCACTCGAAGGTATATTAAAAAAACCACCTCAAACACGATATTTATTACTAACCCCTTTAGTCGAATCAATTGATATTCAAAATCAAAAACTCGTGAATACTGGTCAGCTAAAGCTTAAGGCCATCAAATAAAAGAGAACTAGAATGAAAAAGTCTAATATTATCCCATTCACGTTTTCCACGCTTTTTTTAGCACTGACTGGATGTGGTGGAGAGAGTGCTAAAATAAATGAAGATCCTAACCGTGGTTCCGTTACAACCTCTAATGGTTGTTTAACCTCAAATGATGCTAATTGTCTTGGATTTGTCTTGGACTATCCTGTAGAGGGACTAAAGTTCGATTGTAGTACTGACAAACTGAATCACTATCGAACTGAACTCGATCCTAATGTTGCAACTGGTTCATGCCAAGTGGGAGACAAAGTTACATTTTATATTCAGGGTGAAGCCAGTGCTCGAAAAATTGAGTTAGGGACGGTCGATCTAGGTTCAATTGTGCCTAAGAAAATGAGCGATGTTTATATTCAGATTGGTGTACAAGATATGGCTCAAGGGCTAACTGGTAAGCCAATTGAAAATTTTAATATGTCCGATCCTACCTATAACGCAATGGTCGGAATTATACGAATTTTGCAAACATTAGGTGTAGATCAAATCAGTAATGTATCTGGTGATATACAGCAAGTTGTGCTGTCAAAAGACAACTTGGATGGTCTTCAAGTGATCAGCCAAAATATAACGGCCAATGAGTTCAAAAATGGCAGTTATGTTCAGATCCTGAAACCATGGTTAGATGTCGATAAGGTATCAATTGATGATGCAGAAAAAGTAGCACAACAGATCATCAGAATGAGAAGTGTGGGTATTTATCAGGCCAATCACTTACTCTTTATTGGACAAAACACTAATTTCGCAGGGTTTCACGGCTCAAGCCTAAACAATAATCAAGCAATTGCTGATATGAGCGTAATTACTACGCGCGAAGGTTATGCGAGTGGTTATCTCTCACAGTGGAGAGGGAAACCAATTGTTACGGGTAGTAATACTTCAGAAGAGTTAGCACGAGTATTATTAATCAATCAAGTACCACCTGAAAAATTAGATGTCGTTTCTAATTCAAAAGATTGGTTGAATAATATCTCACAAAAAATACAAAAACCTTTAGTTTTTAAAAGTATTGAATCTTCAAATGACAAATTAGAAATCTATAAAGGAACTCTGTTTGGTCAATCCATTATTCCTGGTAATCAGTATGCTTATCAAGGATTCTTAGGCAGCAAGGATACACCTACAAGCACTGAGGTATATGGGGAGTGGCGTCAAGATGTCAATTCTGAGCGCTATACAGGTAAGCTTGATATTCTAAAATACAGTCCAGTGAGCTATTTAGATCGTAAAGTGTTCAAAACACGTAAAAATGTTGAAGCTGGGGATCAAATTATTTTCCCATTATACGCAGATTTAGTGTTTAACTTTAATGATAAAACGATTCCATCACAAACAGTGAGTATCGTCATTGATGAAAATGGAGATATACGAACCAATCGTGCTGCATCGAGTTTAAAATCTACCACTTGTCCAAGCATTAAGAATACTTCAACCATGACAGATGAATTGGATGTTCAACAATTCATTATTGGTACGACAGGCACAACATATTCAACTGCAAATGATAAATCTCTGACAATACGTATGATTCTAGCGAATCCAATTTTTGGGAACCTAAATGGGGTCAGAGCTGGACTAAATAACAGACCAGACTTTGGAGTCGATTCTAATAGTGAACTTGTGTCATCTGGAGGTGTACGTTTAAATTTACAAAACTTAATCGTAAATAATGACATAAGAGCGGGTATTAATATCACGAGTTGGGATACTAAGGGCTCTACAGCCGCAGCTGAATGGGTGAATACGCATGCGACATACCAACACACGTATAATTCGATTCCAGAGAATAAACCAACGACTGAACAACTTAATCTAGCAAAGCTTAGAACAGGAACAATTGAAATTGCTTTAACACCTTGTTATCAAATAGGTCGAAAAGCTTAATCAAAAAAAAACTCCATCTTATGAGATGGAGTTTTTTTTAACCTGTTTGATCAAGTCGAGTACCTAAGGTCTCTAAGTGTGTAGGAAAATGATTCGATTTTCGGTCTTCAAAATAATGACGAAGCGTTCGTTCAACACTTGGGAAAGCTAAACTATCCCATGGAATCTCGTGTTCTTCAAATAAACGACTTTCGATGGTTTCTTCACCAGCTCCAAATTTACCTTCAACAAGGTGAGATTTAAATAATACGTAAATTTGACCAATACGAGGGATATTGTACATACAGTACAATTGCTCAATTTCCACTTCAGCTTCAGCTTCTTCACGAGTTTCACGAGCTGCACCTTGCTCCATTGTCTCGAAGAGTTCCATATATCCTGCTGGTAGCGTCCAAAGACCATAGCGCGGCTCAATCGCTCTACGACATAAGAGTACTTTATCTTCCCAAATCGCTAAGGCTCCACAAATGACCTTTGGATTCACATAGTGAATGGTCTTACAATGCGTACAGACTTGGCGTACTTTATGATCACCTAAAGGAATCTGTTCGGTCGTCGGTTGCCCACAGGCCGTGCAAAAAGGCATATGCTGTCAAGTAAAAATGAGATGATTCAGCATACCCCAAAAAAATAACTTTCGCATCATTTATAGCCTTATGCACAAAATTTCATATATGATGGGATGAGAATAAAAAAGAGAGATCGAGCTATTCAAGATGATGGATCATTCATTAACATTGCAACTGCAACAACACCTTAGGTTTTCTAAACGCATTCAAAAAGCTGATGCTGCAGTATTACTTGCAATCACCAATGAAGATGATCCTAAAATTCTGCTGACGCGTCGCTCTATTTATATGAATAATCATGCGGGTGAAGTGTCATTCCCAGGAGGAAAAAGAGATCCGAACGACACCAGTAATATTGTCGTTGCACTCCGAGAAGCATGGGAAGAAACGGCTTTGAATCCGTTCGATGTAAAGTTGCTAGGTGATCTGCCTTCAGAGCGCTCAAAAGCGGGTGTTTTAGTAAAACCTGTTGTTGGATTGATACCGCCTAATGTGAAGCTTGTCCCACAACCTACAGAAATCGATCGTATTTTTTTTGCTTCAATACGTGAAATGATGGATGCTCGCCCAACACCTTATGAAGTTCGATTGGCTAAGCAATCAATCTATTTTCCTAGTTTAAGAGTTGAGAATGAGGTGATATGGGGTCTTACAGCAAGGATCCTGATTTCGTTGTTTCAGTATGGCTTAAATTATAAAAAAAACTGGCCCTTTTTGCTCAATTCCCCAAGTTTTAAATCTTCAATTTTCAAACAACATTAAAATATTAAATGCATAGGATTGCTGCATATGATGTACAAATTTCAAGACAAAACCCCTTCAACGACGATTCAACCATGGAATGGATGGATTGCAGAAAATGCCACTGTGATTGGCGATGTTGAACTTGGACAAGAGGTGAGTGTTTGGTTTGGTGCGGTAATACGCGGGGATAACTGCAAAATTCGTATTGGTGATTTCAGTAATATTCAAGAAAATGCCGTCTTACACACGGATCCGGGCATTGAATTGAATGTTGGGCAATATGTCACCATTGGTCATCAAGCAATGTTACATGGTTGTACGATTGGAGATAATAGTTTGATTGGTATCAACGCCGTCATATTAAATAATGCTGTAATCGGTAAAAATTGCATTATTGGCGCGAATGCGTTGATTCCAGAAGGTAAAATCATCCCAGATAATTCATTGGTGATGGGCTCTCCTGGCAAAGTAATTAAAACATTAGATGAGTTTGCAGAAGCTAAACTCAAAATGAGTGCGATGCATTATGCGCATCATTTCAAAAATTTCACTCAGCTTGAAAAATTTGAATTTTAAATATAAGTGTTGAGATTGATACGAGCGTTCAATAATCACTAAATCTGAACAGATCTGCTCTCGCAGGAATAATTCGAGTGGAGTATGATTAGCACCATTTTTAACGATTTATAGGGGCATGCATGAAATTGCTTGCATTAGAAACTGCCAATGAGCAGTGCTCAGTTTCGTTAATTGATGAGAATCAAGTACTTTTTTATCAACTAGATGATCGTGCAAAAGCGCAGACCCAATCTATCCTCCCAATGATTGAAGCAGCTTTTCAGCAAGCTGAAGTACACGTTTCAGATTTGGATGCGATCGCTTTTAGTCGTGGTCCTGGCTCATTCAGCGGTGTGCGTATTAATGCAGCGGTCACTCAGGCGCTTGCATGGTCACATGACGTGCCTGTGATTCCTGTTTCATCCCTTCAAGCTCTGGCACAGGCTGCTTATCGAATGTATCAACTGACAGAAGTTACGGCTGTACTTGATGCAAGAATGAATGAGGTCTACATCGCAAGTTTTCAGTTAAATGCTCAAGGTTTAATGCAGTTGGTGGATGAAGAGCAATTATTAAATTATGAAAATGCTGCAGCCTATCAAAAGTTTCAAATGATTGGTTCGGGAACAAAATGTATTCATCCCGAATTAAATGATTATTCAAATGTCCAAGCAACTGCTGAGGATATAGCGACTATTGCACGTGAACATGCTTTAAAAGAACAATGGCTAAGTGCCGATCTCGCACTACCCGTTTATTTACGTGACAATGCGTGGAAAAAAATTCCAGAACAAGGCAAAGCATAATTAGGAATTTCTATGGATCTTTTACTGTTGCTTAAAGCGGCAATTATGGGTATCGTTGAAGGTATTACTGAGTTTTTACCCATTTCTAGTACAGGCCATTTAATTTTAGCCGCTGAACTCATGAATTTCTGGACCAAGGAAAAAAGTGATGTCTTTGTGATTGCCATTCAAATGGGGGCAATCGCAGCGGTTATTTATGAATATTGGTCGCGCTTATGGGGTGCTGCAACGGGTATGGTCACTGGCGAAGCAAAAGGAAGAAGACTCGGATTTGGTTTAATCTTGGCTTCAATCCCAATTGTTGCAATAGGGTTGACCTTTGGGCAAACAGTAAAAGAGCTATTATTTAATAACTACGCGATTGCAATTGGCCTGATTGTCGGTGGTTTAATTATCATTTGGGTAGAAAAAAATCCCCCAAGAATACGTGTCAAAGAAGTTGAAGAGCTCAGTTATAAAGATGCAATTTGGATTGGTTTAATTCAAGTGCTCTCTTTGATCCCAGGTACATCACGTTCTGGTGCTACGATCATCGGGGCAATGTTTTTAGGCGTTTCCCGCAAAGCAGCGACCGAATTTTCATTCTTTCTTGGAATTCCAGTCATTATTGGTGCTGGATTATTAGATTTATATCAAAGCTATGATGTATTCCAGACTGCTGAAGATTGGGCAGTGTTGACAACTGGGTTGATTGTTTCATTTGTCTCAGCTTTATTACTCATTCGAGCTTTGGTTGCCTATGTCGCAAAACGTGATTTTATGATTTTTGCTTGGTATCGAATTGCTTCAGGTTTAGTGATCCTTCTCTTTGCATTTACAGGTTGGAAATTATGGTAAGCGAAATACGCTTATTTGCTGAACGAGATTTTCTTGAGAAAGCACAGCATTTTAATGCTGTGCTTTCTTCTCGTGGGGTACAGTCAACAATCGAAGAGGTTGAAAAATTGAATGCTCGATTTTTCAGACATCATCCTGAACTTGCGCTTTGTGTTGATCAAGATGGGTTGTGGCTGTGCGCACAGGGCATGCGTATGCAACCTGATTGGAAAGCCGAAGTCGGTCGCTTAAAACGTGCTAGCTTGAAATCTGAAATGATTGCAAGGGCATGCCAGTTATCTGAAAAACCCCAGCTCATTGATGCCACCGCAGGGCTTGGACATGACAGTTTACTGATGGCACATTTAGGGGCAAATGTTACATTAGTTGAACGACATCCAATTTTATATACTTTGTTAGAATCTACTCATCAACAAGCGAGTTTTGACCCATTTTTAAAGAGTGTTGTTGCGCGTATTCAGCTAGTTTTTTCAGATTCCGCTGATTATCTTAAGCAATGTGCGAACCAATTCGTCAATGCCGATGTGGTGTATTTAGATCCAATGTTTCCACAGCGCGACCAAAATCAAAATGCCAATAAAAAACAAGCGCAAGTTAAAAAACAAATGCAGCTGTTACATCTTCTGTTGCCTGAAGATGGAGAGATGGATTTAGGTGAAGAATTGTTGGCATTGGCTCAAAGCGTTGCTAAGCGAGTTATTGTAAAGCGACCAAGGCATGCTGTTTATCTCAATGCGCAAAAACCTGATCATCAATGGTTAGGTGATGCATGTCGATTTGATGCCTATTTTCAAACGATTGTTTCTGAGTAGTTTGGTAAATGACTCAAAAATAATCGAAAAATTGTTATATAGTTAAAAGTAGCATTGATAATTATTTAACCGAGCATAAACTTAAAAAAGCTGATCCAAGCACCTACACAGTAATCTTATGATAGACCTTAAACCTTCAATTAACTTTTGGCATGATTTAAAAAGTAACCAGCTTGCAGGGATTTGGTTATTTTTAGGTTCGAGGAAATCACTACAGATTGTAAGGCCATCAATTCTTCAACTTATTTTTTGGGGAATTCTTGGAGGTTCAGCGAGCTCTTTATTTAGCTGGTTGTTATCGAATGGTGCTGGAGAATTTAACTCTCAAGGATTAGTGAGTTATGCGCTCTGGCCATTTATTGCTTTAATTGTTGGGATTTTCCTTTCACAGCGTACTAATAATCCACGTTTGATGTTGGTGCCAGCATTACTTTGGTTAGTACTAGACACACATATTGTTTTGATTCAGTGTCTTATCCAATATTATTTTAATAACTTTGACTATCAACCTAATTTCCTTGTTGATCATTTGCAGCACATATTTTCTTTATTGTTTGTTTGGCAAAGTTTAGCTGTTGTTTGGGTTTTTTCGCGTGAATTAAAATGGCCTTGGTGGGAGCGATTGCTCATCATGATCGCCACATTTTTTACACTTTTTGTGTGGCAGATTTCGTCACAAAGTCAACCAATTTGGAAGGTAGATGAGGCGCCTCCAAGTATTTCAGAACAATCATTTTACGCGCAAAGCAGATTATTAAATCAGGCGCTTGAACAGATTCAATTTGGAGAGTTTGCGAACTCGCATTGGTATTTTATGGGCGTAGCTGGTGCAAGTTATCAAGATGTATTCAAATTGGAAATTCAAAGATTTAAAGATCAATTTGATACGCGTTTCGGAACCTTTGGTCGTTCAATTGCGTTAATTAATAATCCTGCGACTCGCGAAGAATATCCAATTGCGTCAAAGACCAGTATTGATTTGGCATTGCAACGTATTGGCGCTCAGATGAATCGTGAAAGTGATGTCCTGTTTCTTTATATGACTTCCCATGGATTGAGTAACCAATTTCAAATGGAGAATACGCCAATTGATTTGGAAGACATAGATCCAAAATGGTTGCGCCAAACGCTTGATAAATCAGGGATCAGGTGGAGAGTCATTGTGATTTCATCATGTTTCTCTGGTAGTTTTATTCCAGCGTTGCAATCGCCAGATACATTAGTCATTACTGCAGCTGCAGCAGATCGAGAGTCTTTTGGTTGTTCAAATGATGCAGACTCGACTTATTTTGGACGTGCTTTCTTTGATTTAGCGATGCGTGAAAAAAATAGCTTACGTGAAGCCTTTGAAGATGCATCAGTCAATATTGCGCATTGGGAAAATGCACAAGGGTTTATGCCATCAGAGCCACAATGGGTCATTGGTAAGAATATGGAAATTATGTTGCCGCAACTTGAAAAGAGATTATTTCCTCAGGTTGGATTATCAACCGTAAGTAGTGAACACCAGAGTGATAGTGCTCAGTTTACGAATATGCGATGATGTTTTAAAAATTAAATGTGTGAGGCAGTGCAATGGAATTGGTTCAAAAGAATAAATGTTTTGATGGTGAACAACGTGTTTATCAGATCAATTCAAAGTTTTTGAAAAATCCGACTAAATTTTCTGTATTTTTACCTTCACAGGCACTCGAAGGTCAAAAATGTATTGCGTTGTACTATCTTGCAGGTTTGACTTGTACTGAAGAAACTTTTGTCATCAAAGCACACGCACAACGTTTAGCTGCACAATTGGGAATTATATTGATTGCTCCAGATACATCACCTCGTGGTGACGACGTGGCGGTCGGGGATTCTTGGGATATAGGGCAAGGGGCTGGATTCTATTTAAACGCAACTCAAGCACCTTGGGCTGAGCATTATCAGATGGAGTCGTATCTTATACAGGAGCTGTATTCTCTAGTTCTTACATCGTTTCCTGTACAGGATGAGGGGATTGGTATTTTTGGTCACAGCATGGGAGGACACGGTGCACTCACGCTTGCTTGGAAGTATCCAGACTTATTTAAGTCAGTCTCAGCATTTGCACCGATTTGTGCGCCATCAATTTGTCCATGGGGTGAAAAGGCATTTTCAGCTTACCTCGGAGAAGAACGTGAGTTATGGAAAGCACATGATGCGAATGAACTCGTGAAAGAAAAGGGTGCTCTATATCACGAAGTTTTAATTGATCAGGGGGTTGCAGATCAGTTTTATGCTCAACTTAATCCAGCGCTATTTGCTGAATCATGTAAAACCGTAGGTCAAAAGCTCACATTGCGGGAGCATGAGGGTTATGATCATGGATACTTCTTTATCCAAAGTTTTATTGATGATCATCTGCAATTCCATGCTTTACAATTGCAAAATTAATCTCATTTGAATTTTAAGATATTCATACTTAAGTTCGTTATAATGTGTGCGATATCACATTTAAACCATGTTGAATGATGACATCTCTCGGGATGTCATTTTTATAATCAGAGAAAATAATAATGAATTCATCAGAACACTCCGCTGAACAAGCACCCTTACCATTCATCAACGATCCATTTCCATTATCTGATGCAGATGAAAATCGACCGATTTATATGGGGAAAGTATTTAAATTTAAATTTCATGGCAATGCGATGGAGTACTTTGGCATATGGATCGTCAATATTTTATTGACGATTGCGACATTGAGCCTATATGCGCCATGGGCGAAAGTACGTCGTTTAAGATATTTTTATAACAATACCGAATTTTTTCATCGCTTTTTTGATTTTACTGGTTTACCGACTAAAATTTTGATTGGTCGACTGATAGCCATTGGCATTTGGGCAATATTTGCGATTGCCTCATATATGGATATGACGATAGCAGCATTTGGTGGACTGATTATTTATATTGCTCTTCCATGGTTGGTACGAGCCACAATTCGATTTAATGCGCGCAACAGTAAATTTGGGAACAGCCGTTTTTATTTTTCTGGCACGAATAAAGAAGCCTATAAACAATTTTTAATTGCGCTTGCTATCACCATTTTTACATTAGGAATATTTAGCCCTGTCGCAATTTGGATTTATAAAAAATATACGCTTAATCATTTGTACGTTGGACAACTCAAATTTCAATTAAACAATGACTGGCCTAGTTATATGCGAGCAGTATATGTTCCCATGATTCTCTTTGTATTGATTCTTATGCTCATCGGATTTGGTGGTTCGACATTATCAATACTCAGTGGTCATGGAATGGATATGATGCTGATGATGATCTTTGCCGTTTATGCGATTGGAATGTTGTTTATTGGTCCGTTAATACAGGCACGAATTTTTATTACTACGTGGAATAGCACAACACTCAACAGCAGTCAGTTTAAGACCAGTTGTAATCAATGGCGCTATGCATGGATTGTTGCGAGTAATTGGATCGCTAGAATCTTAAGTTTAGGATTATTGTCAGCATGGGCTGCTATTCGCATTTATCGATACCAAGTTGAATCGATGAGCTTAGAATTAAATGATGATCCAAACCTGATGATGAATATTGCGCAAAGTGATCATAGTGCCATCGCGGAAGAAATTAGTGATATTTTTGATATTGATATTTCACTTTAGGAGTTAATTCAATGAATCAACCTCTCACAGTGACATATTATGATGGTGTTCTTTCTAAGCCTTTTACAGCACAGATTCGCCCTGCTAATCAAGACAGTATCGCTGTCAGTTATACAGATAAAGGCGAAGTGAAAACAGTCTACTATCATGCAGATGAAATGGTATTGCTTGGTAAAATTGGTCGACGTAATCCAGCTTTAGAGTTAACACATGACGCTAGGATTGAATTTCATGAGCGTCAGCTTCCTGAATGGTTGCCTGTTGAGCATAAAAATTTTCATCAAAAAGTATGGAAACTTGAACGTACACCATCGTTGATTATTTTTAGTGTTATTTTCGTGGTCGCACTTGGTTTCTCCGTCATTAAATGGGGAATACCGACGGCATCGCACATTGTTGCTTTCCAGCTGCCAGAAAATACGCTGAATCGTTTGGGTGGTCAGGCAGAAGTTTATTTAGCCGAATACACTAAACCTTCTCAGTTATCACAGCAAAGACAGGATCGGATTCTCGCGGATTATCTGAAATATGTTGCTGAGGGTCGTCCCGCTCAGTTGAAATTTAGGGAAGGTACCTCGCTTGGAGCCAATGCACTCGCATTGCCAAACAATACAATTTATCTCACCGATGAATTAGTGAAGCTTGCCAAGAATGATCAGGAAATTATCGGCGTTTTGGCACATGAACAAGCACATTTATTAAAACGTCACAGCTTACAACAAGGTCTTTCGAGCCTAGGATTCAGCGTACTTTATATTGCTATCACTGGTGATGGATCGGATTTAATTGCGACTTTGCCAGTTGCCATGATTGGTGCAGGATATTCACGGAAGTTTGAGTTAGAATCAGATCAGTATGCGCTAGAACTCATGCATAAACATGAAATGGATACAGTGCATTTTGCAAACTTTTTAAAACGTATGAGTGATGATATGGGAGAAGACGAAGATCAATCAAAAATTCTTGATCTCTTTGCAAGTCATCCTGCCACTGAAGAACGAATTCGCCGTGTTACTGAATTTAAACAGCAACAATAATGAAAAGCCGACTTTATGTCGGTTTTTCTTTAACTTTCTCTAGACCATATAACTTGATAGTCAGCTTGAACCATGCGATTGATATGATCAAGCACGACATTTTCTAGTCGTATTAATTCTTCTAAAGATATTTCTTCTTTATTCACAATACTGACATGAAGTTGATCAGGTTGTATTGATAATTCAACTGTCACTTTTGGCATAAAAATTTGATATTGGTCATCGGTATTGGCGACATCAAATTTATGTTTCCAATGATTGCTTAATCGTTTAGCGATACGTAATGCTTCGGAGCTGTCTATCGTTGTGGTTGTTTTCATTATTTACCGTAATGCTTGAAATTTATTGTATCTTAACATTCATCTCACCATAAGGTTGTTCCGAATATGCAACATAGCTTTGCATAAGTCATATTCCGTCCTTGAAGATTTTTTTATCAACGATTAGCATTTTGAGTTGAAATTTAAATAGCAGTAATTTCGAAGGAATGAATAAACGAAGTTTTGCTATAATCAACTTTTGAATTCTAATTTCCCGCCAGGTCCTGACATGTCCAAGCCATTCTTAATTGCTCCATCGATTTTATCTGCTGATTTCGCTCGCTTAGGTGAAGAAGTCGAAAACGTACTTGAAGCAGGTGCAGATGTGGTCCATTTCGATGTAATGGATAATCATTATGTACCAAATTTAACTTTTGGTGCTGGTGTATGTAAGGCACTTAAAAAATATGGTATTCAGGCCCCAATTGACGTTCATCTTATGGTGAAACCAGTCGATCGTATGATCGGAGATTTCTTAGATGCGGGTGCAGATATCATCACTTTTCATCCAGAAGCATCAGACCATATCGACCGTTCATTGCAGCTGATTAAAGCTGGTGGTGCTAAAGCAGGTTTAGTTTTTAACCCTGCAACGCCTTTACATTACCTTGATTATGTACTGGATAAAGTGGATCAAGTCTTATTAATGAGCGTCAACCCTGGCTTCGGTGGACAAAAATTTATCCCAATGACGCTAGATAAACTTCGTAAAGCACGCAAAATTATTGATGCATCTGGTAAAGATATTCGCTTAGAAGTTGATGGTGGTGTTGGTCCAGCAAATATTCGTGAAATCGCTGAAGCTGGTGCAGATATGTTTGTAGCTGGTTCTGCCATTTTTGGAAAGCCAGATTATAAAGCTGTAATTGATGAAATGCGTGCAGAGTTGGCGAAAGTAGGTTCAATTAACGTTTGATCCGAAACATGTATAACACTACACACATCTGTGGATAAGTCTATGGATAACGTGGTGGATATCTATGTTGATAACAGTCTGGATAATTTGATTAGATTATAATCATATTTAGTTCAATGGTTTGTTTATTAGACAATAAATGTATAAAAAGGACTCATTTGAGTCCTTTTTTACAAAAAATGGATCTTCTTATCTTTTCTGTTGTATTGTTTGGGGGAGAAATTTTCGTTGCTCATTATTTGGCTTATCTTCGTGAATAAGTCTTAAAAGAGCGAGATAAAAAATCAATTTAAACATCCCAGACCAGTGATTCTATAGTGCAGTAAAGTGTTTTAATTTAGTGCGGATTTAGTCTTCTATCTGCCAATAGCGATCGCCTTTGTAATGCAATAGCCTAAAAATGCAGAAATAATCTAGAAAAGCTAGTCCGATAATGACCTATTTTTTGTAGGTGTATTTTGGGTCAAAAATTGTAAAATTGCGCCTATTTTGTGCGTGTGTTGATATAATTCAACCATCATTTGGAGGAACGACCTCCCTCATTTCTCTGAGAAAAATCGTCAGGACGGCCTGACTCTTAAATTATTTTAATTGGGAGCAGGCATCATGGCTTGGTTTATTCTTATTCTCGCGGGTTTATTTGAGATCGTTTGGGCATATAGTATGAAAATGTCTGAAGGATTTACTAAATTCACACCGACTGCAATTACTCTATTTTTTATGGTTCTCAGTTTTGGGTTGTTGGCACATGCCATGAAAACATTCCCTCTGGGAACTGCCTATACGATTTGGACGGGGATTGGTGCAGTAGGGTCTTTTTTAGTCGGCATTTTTATTCTGGGTGAGCCTGCGACAGCAATGCGGATGATTGCGGCTATTCTGATTATTTCAGGTTTAGTCATGATGAAATTAGCTTCAGCGTAAGATTTAAGGCAGCGTATCCATACGCTGCTTTTTTTAATTGAGAGAGGGTTTATTTTGGCTTGGTTAGTCTTGATTGTTGCAGGGTTGTTGGAAGTGGTCTGGGCCTATTTTATGAAAGTTTCAGATGGATTCACCAAATTGACACCCAGTATTTTGACGATCGTTTTCATGATCGCAAGTTTTGCTTTACTTTCCTATGCGATGAAAACTTTGCCACTCGGGACAGCTTATACCGTATGGACAGGCATAGGCGCTGTAGGTTCATTTGTGGTTGGGATTTTTATTCTTGGAGAACCTGCAAATGCAATGAGAATGATCGCTGCAGTATTGATTATTTCGGGTTTGGTCTTGATGAAGTTATCATCAACATAGTTAGATGATTCAACTTTCAGGCGATTAAAAAATGACTCAATTTTATTTAAAAAAAATAATGACACCTGTCGGTGAACTTCAATTGGTTGCTCATGATCGAGCATTGATTGTTGTCGCTTGGGAGAATGCACTTCCTCAGTTTATCCGAAATCAAATCGTAATTCAGCGGGATGATCACGAGATTTTATGCATTGCCGAAACACAGCTTCGCGAATATTTTTTAAAACAACGTCAGGTATTTGATTTGCCTATAGAACTTTATGGGACAGAATTCCAACGCTCGGTATGGAATGCGCTGTTAAAAATTCCTTTTGGAGAGTCTAGAACGTATAAGCAAATTGCTGAGGATGTTGGGAATGTAAAAGCGGTTCGAGCGGTAGGCTTGGCCAATGGGAAAAATCCTATCGCGATCATTGTACCTTGTCATCGTGTAATAGGTGTCAATGGCAAGCTGGTCGGATTTTCAGGAGGTGTGGAAAATAAGCTTAAGCTGCTGCAGCTTGAAGATGATAAGTGGTGATGTTATAACAGCATAAACATATGAAATACAAAAATTATGTCTAATGAAAATCCTATAATTACAATTGTTTTTAATCTCATATCGCAGTTATGGTGGTTGATCTTCATTCTAGCAATCATCCCTGTATTCAAAATGTTTGTACCTTATATCAAAGGAAAATTGGGTGAATACATTGTCCAATATCATGCAAAAAAATTTTTGAATGAGGACTATATTTTACTGAATGATCTAACATTTTTGGATCAGGACAATCAGACCACACAGATTGACCATATTTTATTGAGTCCTTATGGAATATTTGTGATTGAGACCAAAAACTATAAAGGTTGGATTTTTGGCTCATCACATCAAAAAATGTGGACTCAAAAAATTTATAAATCTAGCCATAAATTTCAAAATCCATTGCACCAAAACTACAAGCATATAAAGGTTTTAGAGGGATTGTTAAAAGATTTAATCGATTCAAATCTGTCGATACATGGGTTAATAGTTTTCGTGCCTAATTGTGAGTTTAAAACACCAATTCCTGTACATGTTCATTGGGGTAAAAGTTGGATTGAAGAAGTTAAAAGCTACCAAATGAAAGTGATTGATGATCGTAGACTACAGAGAATTAAATATCGTATTGAAAAAGCAGCGCTTCAAAAATCGTGGAAAACCAATAGAGAACATATCCGATC
The DNA here is from genome assembly GCF_056783825.1 of Acinetobacter sp. 24-47-39. Lineage (NCBI taxonomy): Bacteria > Pseudomonadati > Pseudomonadota > Gammaproteobacteria > Moraxellales > Moraxellaceae > Acinetobacter > Acinetobacter sp. 24-47-39. Next base: position 13,699 of record NZ_JBWYIP010000019.1, on the reverse strand, counting down.
AGTCAAAGAAAGACTAAAAGATTAATAAAAAAAAACCCACAGTCAGTGGGCTTTTTATTTAGAAGCGTTTTGGAATTCTTTGGCCACCTTCAACTGGGATTTCAGCACGTTTTAATACACCAAATAGCCATGTTTCCGCATGGTGAACTGCATTTTTAATTTGATCACCTTGTGCCAACCTCCCTGCAATAAAACTAGCAAGAGAACAGCCTGAACCATGATACTCACCTTCAAGACGAGGACATTTTGTTTCAGAGACCATATCACCGTTGATGTAGAGTGCATTTCTAATATAAGTCGGTGTGTCTTCGTGACCACCTTTGACTAATACAGCTTTAGCACCCATTTCAAATAACTTCTGTGTAGCTTGATCTAAATCTTCACAGCCTGTTAATGCGCGAAGTTCAACGGTATTCGGTGTAAGAATCGTAGCAAGAGGAATCAATTCAACAAAAGCCTTGACCAATGTTGCTTGATTTCCTAATGAGCCACCACTATTGGCAACCAAAACTGGATCGAGTACGTATTGGAAATCAGGATGTGCTCTTAGGAATTCTGCCAAAGCGGCGATATTGTCGGTAGTGCCGAGCATGCCAGATTTCACTACTTTGATAGGAAGATCGTTCACTACAGCATTCGCTTGAGCCAGCAGTAAATCTTTTGAGGTTGCTTCAAATCCAAAAACTTGTTGAGAGTTTTGAATGGTTAACGCTGTACATGCGATTGCTGCATGAGCACCACTTTGGCCGATTGCTTCAATATCTGCTTGTAAGCCAGCACCACCAGATGGATCTAAACCAGAAAAGCACAATACAGTAGGGCGCACAACAATGTCCTTCATCGATCAATTTGGAGTAGTATAGGCAAGTTTCTGAGAAGTCTCGATAGCATTTCTAAAAAAGGTACAGCATGATTAAAAATATTCTCATTGATTTAGATGGAACGCTAACTGATCCTAAAGTGGGTATTACGACTTCTGCACGCTATGGTTTAGAAAAAGTAGGTCATCTTATCGCGGAGGATGAGAATATTGATTGGATTATTGGACCACCTTTAAAAGCCTCGTTGGCCAAAATTTTGAAGGTTGATGTGAATGATGATTTGGCGGAACAGGCTTTACTTGGTTATCGTGAGCGCTTTGCTGTAAAAGGTTTATTTGAAAATTTATTATTTGAAGATGTAGCGGAGACATTGGCAACACTTAAGAATAAAGGTTACAGATTGTTTTTAGCTACTGCGAAGCCTGAAGTGTATGCTCAGCAAATTCTTGAACATTTCAATCTCACACCGTATTTTGATTATGCCTATGGCAGTGAGTTAAATGGTGACCGCACCAATAAAGCTGAACTTATTGCATATATTTTAGAGCAAGAAAAAATTAAGCCAGAAACCTGTTTGATGGTAGGGGACCGAGAGCATGACATTATCGGTGCTCGAAAAAATGGAATTGAAACGATTGCAGTGGAATACGGTTATGGCAGTGATGCAGAGTTAGCCGCTGCTGCACCCAAAGCCAGAATTCAAGCTTTCCATCAAATTTTAAATTACGTTGATTAATCTAAGCCGAAATTTGGGCTCAAGAGCAACTCTCAAGAGATTGCTCTTCGTAGCTTAGCTTAGATCCAAATACAAGGATTCTTTGACCTCTTCCATCACGATGTAACTATGGGAGGATGCAGAGGAGGGAAGCATTTTAAGCAGGTCACCCAGTAGTTGGCGATAAGCACTCATTTCTTTTAGTCTCGCTTTCACCAAGTAATCGAATTCACCTGAAATTAAATGACACTCTAATACCTCAGGTATCTCAACTAAATTCTTGGCGACTTGATCAAAAACATCTCCAGATTTCGCCGATAATTTAATTTCTAGAAAGACGAGTAAATTACGCTCCAATAACTCCGGATTTAAGCGGGCGTAATAGCCCATAATAATGCCATCTCGTTCTAGTCTTTTGACTCTTTCCGAGCAAGGGGTTGTAGAAAGATTGACTTTAGCAGCCAGTTCACTAATGGCGATACGACCGTCCTTTTGTAGAATATCTAAAATCATACGATCAGTGCGATCTAATTTCCGCATGAATAATTTCCTTATTTTTTAATTTTTTTAGGATAAAACCCTTAAATTACCTAAATTATAACGTTTAAAAGAGTGAAAAAAACTATTAAAGCAAAAATATACTAGTGAAATAAACTACACAGTGCTGAGGGATAGTTCATGCGCGTTATTGTATTAGGTAGTGGTGTCATTGGTGTTGCAAGTGCGTATTACCTAGCGCAACAAGGAGCAAGCGTCACTGTATTAGATCGTCAATCAGGTCCTGCCGAAGAAACGAGTTTTGGCAATGCAGGACAGATTTCTCCTGGATATTCTACACCATGGGCTGCACCAGGAATTCCATTTAAAGCGGTTAAATGGATGTTTCAACATCATGCACCATTAGCAATTAACGTTGATGGAAGCTTGTGGCAGCTGAAATGGATGGCTCAAATGTTGAAGAACTGCAATGCGGCACATTACGCCATCAATAAAGAGCGTATGGTACGTGTTGCTGAATACAGTCGAGATTGTTTAAGAGAACTACGCGAAAATATTGGCATATCTTATGAGAATCGTTCAAAAGGAACATTACAAATTTTTCGTAAGGATGCGCAATTAGACGCAGTTCAACGAGACATTGAAGTTTTAAAAGAAACAGGTGTCGAATTTGAGTTATTAGATCGTGAAGGTCTAGGTCGAGTTGAACCTGCATTAGCGGAAGTTAAAGACAAATTAGTCGGTGGTTTACATCTTCCAAATGATGAGACTGGGGATTGCTATATCTTTACCAACGCGCTTGCTGAATATGCAAAAGGTATTGGTGTTGAGTTTAAATTTAATCAAAATGTTGAAAAACTCGTAGTTGAAGGTGACGAAATCAAAGGCGTTGTTGTCGACGGTCAGGTACTTACAGCAGATCGTTATGTACTTGCCTTCGGTAGCTATTCACGAGATTTTATTAAACCATTAGGTCTAGATTTGCCCATTTATCCAGTAAAGGGATATTCATTAACTATACCTATCGTGGATGCGCAATATGCGCCTCAATCAACCGTATTGGATGAAACTTACAAGATAGCAATAACTCGTTTTGATCAACGAATTCGTGTCGGTGGGATGGCTGAGTTAAGTGGTTTCAATAAGGAATTGAATGAGGATCGCCGTGGTACTTTGGAGATGGTAACGCGTGATTTGTTCCCAGGTGGAGATATGGCACAAGCCAGTTTCTGGACGGGACTACGACCGATGACACCAGACAGTACGCCTATTATCGGTGCGACGAAATATAAGAATCTATTTTTAAATACTGGACATGGCACGCTCGGCTGGACCATGGCATGTGGTTCTGGAAAGCTGATTAGTGATTTAGTGCTGAATCGGACTCCAGAGATTAGTACCGATGGACTTTCAATTCAACGTTATAACCACGCAGCATAAAGGCTGCGTGGTTTGCTATTAAAAAATAAATAATAGGACAAGGAATATGTCTCGCCCAATACAGGCTGTTATTCACTTAAACGCGATCAAGCATAATTTGAAAGTTGCTAAGCAACATGTACCGAATGCACAAGTTTTTGCTGTTGTTAAAGCTAATGCTTATGGTCATGGGATCGAGCGCATTTATTCAGCCTTAGTGGATGCAGATGGAATTGCACTTCTAGAGCTGAGTGAAGCACAACGAGTTCGAGATTTAGGTTGGAAAGGCCCAATTTTGCTTTTGGAAGGTATCTTTCAAGAAGCGGATTTACAGTTGTGTCATGATTTGGATCTTCAATTTACCGTTCATAATGAGATTCAAGTCGAATGGATTAAGCGGTGCGGTTTAGATGCTCATTTTAATATTTTTCTGAAAATGAACAGTGGCATGAATCGCCTAGGATTCCAACCTCAACGTTACTCTGAAATTTGGAGTCTGTTAACTGAATTGCCGCAAGTGTCATCAATTACCCACATGACACATTTTTCTGATGCTGATGGCGAGCGCTTGAATCAGGTTGGCGTTGACTATCAAATTTCAGTATTCAATCAAATCGTCAGTGCTTTAGGTGGTCCTTGCTCAGTAAGTAATAGTGCAGCCATCCTTAGACATGCCAATCATGTCCACTCCAACATTGTACGCAGTGGCATTATGTTGTATGGGAGTTCACCGGATTATCCAAGCCATACTATTCAAGATTGGAATTTAAAACCAACAATGTCTTTAAGAAGTGAATTGATTGCAATTCAAGAAGTCAATCCGCAGCAAAGTATTGGCTATGGATCGACATTTTTTGCAGAAAAAGCTATGAAAATTGGCATTGTCGCTTGTGGATATGCAGATGGATATCAACGGATTACTCAATCTGGCACAGCAGTGCTTGTGAATGGGCAAAAAACTTCTTTAATTGGTCGTGTAAGTATGGACATGCTAGCTGTTGATATCACGCATATTGAAGATGCAAAAATTGGCAGTGAAGTCGTACTGTGGGGCATCTCAAAGTATGGAAGTTTGTTACCGATTGATGAGGTCGCTGCAGGAGCGAGTACTGTGGGATATGAGTTAATGTGTGGCGTAACGACGCGGGTTCCATTTGTTCTAGAAATTTAATGTTAAAAATTCAACGATCAACACTAGGATCGATACTGAGTAATCAAGGAATTAATATGCAAAATCAGGATATTCAAAAATTCAATAGTAATGGCGTGATGAGTGCAGTTACAGTCTTTAATCAAGTGGCTTATCTTTCTGGTCAAGTACCTAAGATTACGACGCCTGATATCGCCTTACAAACAAAAGATGTGCTTAATACGATAGACGCTCTCTTGGCTCAAGTAGGCACAGATAAATCTCGTTTATTGTCAGCACAAGTTTTTGTGAAGAATTTGGAAGATTTTCAAATCGTCAATCAAATTTGGATTGAATGGATGGAGGATTCAATACCACCATCACGAGCAACCATTCAGGCTGACCTCGTTAATCCAGAATGGTTAATTGAAATCGCAGTGATTGCTGCATTGAAATAACTGAATATAAGTAAGACTTCACGAGGAAGAGTCATTTATGGCTCCTCTCATAATAACAAAATCTCTCGAATCTCAGTTTGAAGCGGAATTTAGGCTGATCGATTAGATTAGATGGTGTAAAAGGATGTTGAATAATGACAACCACAAATATTGATGAACAATCATCTCCCAATGAATTACAGCGTAAGCTTTCAAATCGACATTTACAACTCATCGCCATCGGTGGAGCGATTGGTACAGGGTTGTTTATGGGCTCAGGAAAAACGATTTCACTTGCAGGACCTTCAATCATCATCATTTATATGATTATTGGTGCTATGTTTTTTTTCTTGATGCGTGCCCTTGGTGAAATTCTTTTATCTAATCTGCACTACAAATCATTTATTGATATGGCACATGATCTCATTGGACCAGGTGCAGGGTATTATATTGGTTGGTCATATTGGCTGGGATGGATTTTGGTCGGTATTGCTGATTTAGCAGCAATTATCAATTATTTCAGTTTTTGGTTACCTCCAGATCAAATGTTTACCCCAATGGGTCAAGCAGTGATTAGTGCAGGATGTGTCTTATTCATACTCGCAATTAACTTAGTCACTGTAAAACTTTTTGGTGAAATTGAGTTTTGGTTTGCATTAATCAAAATTTTAGCCATTATTGGATTGATCTTGGTTGGTGCCTTCATGGTGTTTACGAGTTTTCAGTCACCAAGTGGTGCTGTTGCAAGCTTCAGTAACATTTGGTCTCATGGTGGAATGTTCCCGAAAGGATCCATGGGCTTTTTGGCAGGCTTTCAAATCGCAATGTTTGCCTTTGTTGGTGTAGAGTTACTCGGGACGATGGCTGCGGAAACCAAAGATCCTGAAAAAAATTTACCAAAAGCGGTTAATGCTATTCCGACACGTATTATTATTTTCTATGTGCTTTCGTTGATCATGATTATGTCTGTGACACCTTGGATCAATATCCCAGCAGATCAAAGTCCATTTGTCACATTATTCTTATTTGCGGGTATTGGTTCAGCTGCTGTGATTATGAACCTAGTGGTTTTGTCTTCTGTGATGTCTTCCATGAACAGTGGTGTCTTTTCTACCAGTCGAATGTTATTTGGATTGGCCCGTGACGGCCAAGCCCCTCAAAAGCTAGCAGAACTTTCAAGTCGTGCCGTACCTGCTAAGGGATTAATCTTTTCATGTACATTTATTATGGCCGGTGCAGCATTTCAGTATTTTGTGCCAAATACGATGGAAGCTTTTACATTAGCAAGTTCGCTGTGTGTGATTCTTTTCATTAGTATTTGGGCGATTATCATGGTGTGCTATATACGCTACCGTAAATTGCGACCTGAGCTACATGAAAAGTCGAATTTTAAAATGCCGGGTGGAGTGGCAATGTCATACGTTGTATTGGCATTTTTGCTATTTGCATTAATCATTTTAAGTTTAGAGCCAGACACGCTTAAAGCTTTGATGATTAGCCCAATCTGGTTAATTCTGTTGGCTGTAACATACCGTGTTCTTTATAAACCACGTATGCGTAAGCGTAACCATAATTAATTTTTAGAGAAAGAAAAAACCTCCACGAATGGAGGTTTTTTTATATTCTTTAGTTAGAATGTAGGTTTGACCACAACTAAAATTACAACTGCGAATAAGATCAATGTGGGCATTTCGTTGAAATAGCGCCAGAACTTATGACTTTTATAGTGTGCATTATCAATGAGTTTTTTACGGTAATATCCACACACTAGGTGGTATATGACCAGTAATCCGACTAAACCAACTTTTAAATAAAACCATAAAGCTTCATGATAATGTCGAGTTGCATCACCCCAGTCCACTAAAAAATGTGCAGTGATCAATGTTGCGATCATCGCAGGCCACATAATGCCACGATAAAGCTTACGTTCCATGACTTCAAAGCGTTGATGACTTATGGCATCGTCACTCATCGCATGATAAACATAAAGCCGTGGTAGATAGAACAAAGCAGCGAACCAACATACCACAGCAATAATATGTAATGCTTTTACCCATAGGAAAGCATCTGAAGGAGCATCCATCTAATCACCCATTATGGGCGGAATTAAATTAGCCTTCCCATTTCTTGAAAATGAGGCAGGCATTTACGCCGCCGAAACCAAAACTGTTACTCATTACAGTATTCAGTTTTGTATCGCGTTTTTCAAGTACGATATCAAATGGTTTTGCACCTTCATCAAGCTCAGTAACGTTGATATTTGGTGCAATAAAGTCATTCTGCATCATGAGAATAGAGTAAATCGCTTCTTGTACACCTGCAGCGCCTAAGCTATGACCTGTCATAGATTTTGTTGAACTTAAAGGTGGTACTTGACCTTCACCGAATGCGCGTTCCATTGCTTTCAATTCAGTCACATCACCAGCTGGTGTAGATGTGCCGTGTGTATTTACATAATCAATTTTTTCAACACCATGCTGTTTTGCTTCATCAAGTGCCATCAAGATGCAACGTGTTGCACCTTCACCTGATGGTGCGACCATATCAGCACCATCAGAGTTGGCTGCATATGCAACGACTTCAGCAAGAATATTTGCACCGCGCGCTTGAGCATGCTCAAGAGATTCAAGTACCACGAAACCACCGCCGCCAGCAATGACAAAACCATCACGATCAGCAGAGTAAGGGCGAGAAGCGGTTTCTGGTGAGTCATTATATTTTGAGCATAAAGCACCCATTGCATCAAATAATAGACTTTGTGACCAATGGTCTTCTTCACCACCACCAGCGAGCATTAGATCCTGTTTGCCAAGTTGAATCAGGTTGTATGCGTAACCAATGGCATCAGCTGAGGTTGCACAAGCACTTGTAATAGAGTGAGCGATACCTTGTAATTTGAATGCCACACCAACGTTAGCTGTAATAGTATTTGACATATTGCGTGGAACAAAGAAAGGGCCAATTTTACGTGCGCCTTTCTCTTCAAGAAGTTCAATCATTTCAGCGACAGAAGCTGTAGAGTTGCCGCCTGAACCACCCGCAATACCATAACGAGGATTGCCCGCAAGATCTTCAGCGGTTAGACCCGCATTTTCAACCGCAGCGACTGCAGCGTTATAGGCATACATCGCACATACACCCATAAAGCGTTTCAGTTTACGGTCAATACCGTCAAAATTTTGTTCTGCTGCAGCACTAACATGACTTTTAAAATTAAGTTCAGCATAAGTTGGGTTAAAACGTGTGCCTGAAATACCATTTTGTAAGGCATGATTTACATCTTCTAATGTATTACCAATGCATGAGTTAATGCCCATACCAGTGATTACAACACGTTTCATTTACAATTCCCTATTATGGTGAAGTCATTTTATGGAAAAATTCACATCGATGATTTGATTGGATGTAAAAATCCATAAGATCTTGTCAAAAATTCGTATCATGATATCAGAATCTATTTTAAATTCTTATGGCAAATCAATATCGCAGCGTTAAAACGCTTATTGGCAGATATGTTCACTATATTGCAACCGAATAAAACACGATAAAGTTGAGATAACTCTTGACTGCGCATAGAATTTTAAACATAAGTGATAAATGCGAAGGAGGGTTGTAAATGGCAAATTCTAATAATAAGCAATCTAGCGGACTGGTATTAAAAGCATTTGGAGTGGCTAAAAAGCTCAGTGCTACTGGATTTGAACTGGCACAACATGTTGCACCAGGATCAATTGCGAAATTGACGCAACAACCTGATCCACAAAAAATTATTGACATAACTTCAGATGAGAGAAAAATGACTGAACAAAAAAAGTACGAAACCCCTCAACAATTATTTCGTGATCATGTCCCTCAAGTTTCTCAAAAAATTTTTGGTCGTCATTACAGTAAATTAAATAATGTTGCTTCTTTTATCTCTCCGGACTTAAACAACAAAGTTGCAGATTATTTTTTTGATAAATTGAATGATTTTGTTTCTGAGTTAAGTTCAGTTGAGCATGTATTAAAGGAAGTTGGTGCAAAAAGCTTGGATGAACTTAAATCAAGCCCTGATCGTGCGAATCGTATCGGTGAAGCATTAGCCAATCAAAATAAGTTGATTGCAGCGGTTCAGGGGGCAGTGTCTGGTGCGACAGGCGTAGTTGGTACGGCCATCGATATTCCTTTCTCGTTGGCATTTACGTTGCGTAGTATTTACCAAGAAGGGCGCGCGCACGGTTTTGAACTTAATCATCGTCAAGAGCAAGAGATCGTTGAGTATGTATTCAAACAAGTCGATTTAGGTGTTATTGCGGAAAAGCAAACACTTTTAGTGGCATTAAGAACAGTCGCAAATTTATTGGAAACACAAGATACTCATCAGCTACAAACCCTATTGGGCTCTAGTAACGACTTCACGGCTTTAAAAAATTGGCTGAGTAATCCTGAAGGTGGTTATAAATGGAATTGGTTGAATCAGATTCCTCAAATTTCAATTTTATCTAAATTAGCACCTGTGGCTGGTGCTGGTATTGGTGCAGTATATAGCTGGCGTTTGGTGGAAGAGGCTCATACTAAAGCTAGAGCTGTTTTTTCAGGAGCACAGAAGTACATTCTCCAACATCCAGATGAGCAGGTATCTGTTCAGGAGGCCTTTGAGCGCGGTACAGAATTATTAAAGCAATCTTCACTCGCATTGAATTCCGCAGTGTCAATCAATAATGAGTTAGTGGTTGAGGTTGAAGAGTTTGTAAAAAAACTTGAAGGAGAAGAGTCTATTCAAGTTGATGAGTCTGCAGTTCATAATGATTCAATTTCAGCAATTAAAATTGAAGCAAAATCTACCGAGTCTGAAAAAGAAGAAGTGGTCAGTGTTGAGGATGGTCTTAAGGCCTTAGCTGAAAAACATGTGGAATCGGCTTCTAATGAAAGTGTTCAAGACGCTGATAAAGACCAGCCTCAAGGCGAACCTATTGTGCAGGTAAAAGTGCCCCCTAAGCGTCGTAATTCAAAAAAGAAAGACGAAGCAGCAAACTCACTACCTACTTCACAGAAAAAACAATAAATTTAGTTATGAATGGTTGATCAAATCATTCTGAAAATTTCGTTGTAAGCACACAATGGTCAATATTTGATGTCATGTTGAATGTTGACCATTTTTACTTCTTGGCTTACAATTGCATGCCCTCAAAAAGTAGTATTTTTTGGGGCTTTTTATTAACGGGAGAATTGCCACATGGCAACAACAAATCAGTTGATCCGTAAGGGTCGTACGACTTTGATTGAAAAATCAAAAGTTCCTGCGTTGAAGGCTTGTCCACAACGTCGTGGTGTTTGTACACGTGTTTACACAACTACACCTAAAAAACCTAACTCAGCAATGCGTAAAGTTTGCCGTGTTCGCTTAACTTCAGGTTTTGAAGTATCTAGCTATATCGGTGGTGAAGGCCATAACCTACAAGAGCACAGTGTTGTTCTTATCCGTGGTGGTCGTGTTAAAGACTTACCAGGTGTACGTTACCATACCGTTCGTGGTTCTTTAGACTGTGCTGGTGTTAAAGATCGTAACCAGTCTCGTTCTAAATACGGTACTAAGCGTCCTAAGAAATAATCTAACTAGATCATTTTCTTAAACGTATAGAACTGCAATCCTTTATCGTCTCGCTTGTCTGATTTCTGCATTTAATTTTGTGAAATTCAAGCGACGTGTAGTAAGGCCAGCGAATAGTACATGACACTTTGTACTGCTGCTGGATAAACCTGAAGTGTCATATTTATAGGTAGTATTAAAATGCCAAGACGTCGCGTAGTCGCTGCTCGTGAAATCCTTCCGGATCCTAAGTTCGGCAGCCAAACAATCGCTAAGTTCATGAACCACGTAATGCAAGATGGTAAAAAATCTATTGCTGAAAGTATCGTTTACGGTGCTTTAGACCGCGTTCAAGAAAAATCTAAAGTAGACCCAGTTGAATTTTTCGAGACTACTCTTGAAAAAGTTCGTCCTATGGTCGAAGTAAAAGCACGCCGTGTTGGTGGTGCTACATACCAAGTTCCTATGGAAGTACGCCCATCCCGTCGTACTGCTTTAGCGATGCGTTGGTTAGTAGATGCTGCTGCTAAGCGTTCTGAAAAAACTATGGCGTTACGCCTTGCTGGTGAGTTGCTTGACGCAGCTGAAGGTAAAGGTTCAGCGATCAAGAAACGTGAAGATGTGCATCGTATGGCTGAAGCCAACAAAGCCTTCTCTCACTACCGTTTCTAAGCGGATAAAACAGCCCCTATTCAGGAGGGTGGTAAGTCGGGTTTCACTGATTTGTCATCGAATCGCTTTAAGCTGCTCAGCAGCTTAAAGCGTCCTGTTTTAAACAACAAAATTTAGGAATGCAAGAAATCATGGCTCGTCAAACCCCAATTTCTCGTTACCGTAACATTGGTATCTCAGCACACATTGATGCTGGTAAAACAACGACTTCTGAACGTATTTTGTTCTACACAGGTGAGAGCCACAAACTAGGTGAAACTCACGAAGGTTCAGCAACAACTGACTGGATGGAACAAGAGCAAGAACGTGGTATTACTATTACTTCAGCAGCAGTAACTTGCTTCTGGAAAGGTATGGGTAACCAGTTCGAACAACACCGTATTAACGTAATTGACACACCGGGACACGTTGACTTCACGATCGAAGTTGAGCGTTCTATGCGTGTTCTTGACGGCGCGTGCATGGTTTACTGTGCTGTAGGTGGTGTACAACCTCAGTCAGAAACTGTATGGCGTCAAGCAAATAAATATAAAGTACCTCGTATTGCGTTCGTTAACAAAATGGACCGTACTGGTGCAAACTTCTTCCGTGCTGTTGAACAAGTAAAAACACGTCTTGGTGGTAATCCAGTGCCAATCGTGATTCCTGTTGGCGCAGAAGAAAACTTCCAAGGTGTAGTAGACCTTATCGAAATGAAAGCGATTATCTGGGATGAAGCATCTCAAGGTATGAAGTTTGAATACGGTGAAATTCCTGCTGACCTTGTTGAGCTTGCTCAAGAATGGCGTACGAACATGGTTGAAGCTGCTGCAGAAGCATCAGAAGAACTCATGGATAAGTACCTAGAAGAAGGTGATTTGACTAAAGAAGAAATCATCGGTGGTCTTCGTGCACGTACATTGTTGAATGAAATTCAACCAATGCTTTGTGGTTCAGCGTTCAAAAACAAAGGTGTTCAACGTATGTTGGATGCTGTTATTGAATTCTTACCAGCACCTACTGACGTTGAAGCAATTAAAGGTATCTTAGACGACAAAGATGAGACAGAAGGTTCTCGTGAAGCGTCTGATGAAGCACCGTTTGCTGCGCTTGCGTTCAAAATTATGAACGACAAATTCGTTGGTAACTTGACATTCGTTCGTGTTTACTCAGGTGTTCTAAAAGCTGGTAGTGCAGTTTATAACCCTGTTAAATCTAAACGTGAACGTGTTGGTCGTATTGTACAGATGCACGCTAATGACCGTCATGACATCGAAGAAATTCGTGCGGGCGATATCGCGGCATGTGTAGGTCTTAAAGATACGACTACAGGTGATACACTTTGTGATGAAAACAACGTGATCACATTGGAGCGTATGGAATTCCCAGAGCCAGTAATTGCACTTGCAGTTGAACCTAAAACTAAAGCTGACCAAGAAAAAATGTCAGTTGCTTTGGGCCGCTTGGCGAAAGAAGATCCATCATTCCGCGTTCGTACTGATGAAGAATCTGGTCAGACTATTATTGCTGGTATGGGTGAGCTTCACCTTGACATCATCGTTGACCGTATGAAGCGTGAATTCGGTGTTGAAGCGAACATTGGTAAACCAATGGTTGCTTACCGCGAAACGATTAAAAAATCTGTTGAGCAAGAAGGTAAGTTTGTTCGTCAAACTGGTGGTAAAGGTAAATTCGGTCACGTATATGTACGTTTAGAGCCAATGGATCCTGAAGCTGGTAAAGACTACGAGTTCGCTGAAGAAGTTGTTGGTGGTGTTGTACCTAAAGAATTCTTTGGTGCTGTAGACAAAGGTATTCAAGAACGTATGAAGAATGGTGTCCTAGCTGGTTACCCAGTTGTTGGCATCAAAGCGACATTGTTCGATGGTTCTTACCATGATGTCGACTCTGACGAATTATCGTTCAAAATGGCGGGTTCTTACGCATTCCGTGATGGTTTCATGAAAGCAGATCCTGTTCTTCTTGAACCTATCATGAAAGTTGAAGTAGAAACTCCAGAAGACTACATGGGCGATATCATGGGTGACTTAAACCGTCGTCGTGGTATGGTTCAAGGTATGGACGATTTACCTGGCGGTACTAAAGCAATCCGTGCTGAAGTTCCACTTTCTGAGATGTTCGGTTACGCAACACACATGCGTTCTATGTCTCAAGGTCGTGCGACTTACTCTATGGAATTTGCTAAATATGCTGAAACTCCACGTAACGTGGCTGAAGGCATCATTGCTAAGTTCCAAGCTGGTGGTAAAAAAGGTGACGACGAGTAATCTTTCGATTACTATAAGCCCAACTAATTCATAGTTTAAAACCAAGTGCTCATGGAGTGATCCTCCATGAGTAGTTTAAAAAGGAAGATCTCATGGCTAAGGCTAAGTTTGAACGTAATAAGCCACACGTTAACGTGGGCACAATCGGTCACGTTGACCATGGTAAAACAAC
>NZ_JBWYIP010000018.1:0-55037 GCF_056783825.1 Acinetobacter sp. 24-47-39 | reverse complement strand
TAAACCCTTGTTTTTCAACAAGTTTTAATCAACATCACCGCCGATGGATGTGCATTCTACAGCATTCCTCCCCCAATGCAACCTCTTTTTTCAATATTTTAGAATTTTTTTAAATTGTGTGTATTGAGTGGATATTTAATAATCAAATTCACATCATTCAGTATGATATTGATAAAAAATCGAACACTTTAACTTTATTAAAATTAGATTAGAATAGTCACTATTATTTAACTGACTAGAACTATGTTACTAAATGGCTATATTTAAAATCAAAAAAGCCGTATTGATCTCCCTACTGCTTTTGATGTGCAGCTTTAGCCATGCCAATTCCAACCAGAACATTTATCAAATGACTCTATCTATTTTGAGCTATGCCAAAATTTCATCTCCACAACCAGATTTATGTCTAATTGATAACACTGTGGCATTAGCAGAGTTTAATCAAACCATTCAAAAGCAAAATTCAAATATCAAAGCACAAAATATTCATGATTATGAATTAAACAAGACCAATTGCGATGTTATATTTTTCTCTAAATCTTCTCCAACAGTCGAACAAAAGCTCATCCGAGAATCACTAAATAAGTCAATTCTCTCATTTTCAACAAATAATGAAGATTGTGAAGTGGGCAGTGTGTTCTGTCTTTATAGCAAGAAAACAGGTATTACAAAATTCAAAGTTAATTTAGACAGTCTTGCAAAAACCAAAATCCACGTTGATCCTCGTGTATTACTTCTTGCACAGAATATGGAGTAATTCAGATGATTGATAAATTTTTTGGATTAACTTCACTCCAATCACTATTTAGAAGATCACAATTTTTAATTTTTGCGATTACTTTTTTGATCTGCACTTTAATTTTTGCAACGATTTCAATTTTTACGGTGAAATCATACGCCAATCAAAACTTAACCTTAGTGAGTCGCACTATTGCGGAACGCATTCAACCTGCTCTTGTTTTCCAAGATAAATACACTTTAGACAATATTTTACACGAGTACACACAACAACACTCAATTCGCCTTATCCAAGTATTGGATAGCAATAAAGTTAAAATCACTGAAAGCAGCAAACTGATAGATCGCCATTCAGAACTTCAAACTTGGTTTGATGGATTATTTTTTTCTAAGCCGATTCAAATTGAAGTTACCCACAATGGACAATTGGTCGGTGAGCTTCATCTATTCGGCAGTTCTCAAGATATCATTTTATTCATTATCAAGATTTGCTTAGCCTTGATTTTAGGTATGCTTTTTATGATTTTCGCCTTATGGTGGTCGGTTAATGCAACCTATCGTCATATTATGAATTCTATATCACCAATTATTCATACAGCACAATTAGTGAGTCAACAAAAAGCATATAATCTCCGCTTTCCAAAAAATGATATTCAAGAATTTCATCATCTAAACTCAGTATTTAATCAACTATTAGAAGAAATTCAATCTTGGCACAATCAGTTACAGTCTGAAAATACTCAGCTTAATTATCAAGTACAACATGATGAATTAACACAATTACCAAACCGACATTACTTTTATAAAGTTTTGTGTAGCCTTTTCGATCAGCCTGATAAACGTGAAAATACTGTTTTGATTTTTATAGATAACAATAAATTTAAGTCTATTAACGATCAATATGGTCATTTAGTAGGGGATGAAGTGTTGAAAGAGATGGCTAAACGATTAAAACAAAACACTCGTCAAAATGATTTTGTCGCAAGATTAAGCGGTGATGAATTTGCAATTATCCTAAGTCCTGTCAGTCAGGTGGATCACTTAATTTCGATCGCCGAAAATCTTATAAAATGTTCTGATGAGCCCTTAAAATATAACGGACAATCAATTCATTTTAGTTTTAGTCTTGGTATTGCTTTGGCTAAAGAAGCTCATACCCCTGAGGACTTAATTTCTCAAGCAGACCAAGCGATGTACAAAGCGAAGAATCTAAAACATCATTGGCACATATTTCAACAATAGAGTTTTTACTGAGGATTAATACCTATGCTCAATCGTAGTTTCAAACTTTTTATCATGAGCATTCTTTGTATAGGATTAAGTGCATGCTTGGGTATGGGATCTTTAAGCTATAAACAAGTAAAAATGTTAAAACAACAAGGTTTCGTCCTCACAGAGGAAGGTTGGAGTTTGGGACTCCCCGAACGACTTCTTTTCGATTTCGATCAGGCTGAAATCTCTAAAAAAAATCGTGAACAGATTCAACATCTCGCAGCACAACTACAAAAGTACAATTTAAAGAAAGTCCGTATCGTCGGTCATACCGATCTTATTGGCAATCCAGATTATAATTTTAAACTTTCTGAAAGCCGTGCCCGAAGCGTAAGCACTATTTTTATTGAGGAGGGTTTTAACCCAGCTCATATCCAAACCATTGGTCGCGGTTCAACCCAACCTATTAATACTGCAAATACTGACGCTGCCCATGCAGAAAATAGACGCGTTGCTGTTATTATCGTACCTTAAACACTCAACAAAAAAAGATCCTGATAGGATCTTTTTTTAACAGCAAAAATCAGACATAAAAAAACCGCTTAACGCGGTATCTTTTATCTGACCATTTATAATGAAATAAATGGTCGGAGCAGTAGGATTCGAACCTACGACCCCCTGGTCCCAAACCAGGTGCACTACCAGGCTGTGCTATACTCCGATTACATCGGTTTGTGTTGGGGTGAATGACGGGATTCGAACCCGCGACAACCGGAATCACAATCCGGGGCTCTACCAACTGAGCTACATCCACCATCACAAAATTTGGTTCTATAAAATCAAGCGACCAATGGCGCGCCTGACAGGATTCGAACCTGTGACCATCCGCTTAGAAGGCGGATGCTCTATCCAACTGAGCTACAGGCGCATTACCCATGATTGCGAGATCATTGGAAAACCTTTGCCTTGAAGAATTGGTCGGAGCAGTAGGATTCGAACCTACGACCCCCTGGTCCCAAACCAGGTGCACTACCAGGCTGTGCTATACTCCGATTCATCTCAGCTTTTGTACCGTTCAACTTATCGTTTGATGTATCGTTCGGTACGGTGTGCATTCTAGGCGTGACGCTGGATAACGTCAACACCTATCTTCAAAAAAATTCAAAAAAACACTTCAAATGTATATTTATCAAGCATTTTGACTAATATTAACGCTTTAATGACGCACTAAAGTTTAACATTCGATCTAATGGTAATTTAGCGCGCTCTGCTAAAGCGGGATCAACATGCACTTCCTGATCACCATGTCGTAAAACATGCAAAATGCCATCCAATTCATTCATTGCCATCCATGGACAGTGTGCACAAGAACGACAAGTCGCTCCCTCACCTGCCGTAGGAGCCTCTATCAAAGTCTTATTCGGCACCATTTGTTGCATCTTATAAAAAATACCGCGATCGGTCGCGACAATCATTGTTTCATGCGGTAGTTCTTTTGCAGCCTTAATCAATTGTGAGGTACTTCCTACTGCGTCAGCAATATCAATAACTGATTCTGGTGATTCAGGATGTACTAAAACTGCAGCATCAGGATAAATGGCTTTCATCTGAGCGATGCCACGTGCTCTAAATTCCTCATGTACGATACAAGAACCATCCCAGAGCAACATATCCGCTCCAGTTTTCTTTTGAATGTAACGCCCTAAATGCTGATCAGGTGCCCAAATAATTTTTTCACCTAAACTATCTAAATGCTCAACAATTTCGACAGCACAACTTGATGTCACTACCCAATCTGCACGTGCTTTTACCGCAGCTGAGGTATTTGCATAAACCACAACAGTATGATCAGGATGAGCATCACAGAACTTGGTAAACTCATCTACAGGACAACCTAGATCTAGCGAACAAGTTGCCTCTAAGGTAGGCATTAAAATGGTTTTGTTAGGTGATAAAATTTTAGAAGTTTCACCCATAAACTTCACACCAGCCACAACGAGTGTTGTCGCATCATGGTCACGCCCAAAACGTGCCATTTCAAGTGAATCTGAAACACAACCACCAGTCAGCTCCGCAAGCTCCTGTACGACTGGATCACAATAATAATGAGCAACCAATACCGCATTACGCTTTTCCAATTCGGCTTGGATCTCAGCAAATTTTTGCTGCTTTAACTCTGGTGTTAAATCTTGATTGTTAGATTCACCAATCAGGTCTAAATGAGCTTGAACAATTGCTTTCGCATCATTTGCAATTAAATTGGTTGCATCATTCATTATTTGCATCTCTATCCATAGCGCTTATCGATATAAGCAATTACACACCGATTGGATTTGACCAATCATTAAAATTTGATAAATAAAAAGCCTCAACAGGAGGCTTAATTTATTTAAGAACGATAATCTGCGTTGATCTTGACATAATCATATGACAAATCACAGGTGTAAACCGTATCTTTGGCAGAACCACGGCCCAAATCAACGCGGATAGTAATTTCTGATTGATTCATTACTTTAGCACCAGCCTCTTCTGTGTAATCTGCCGCTGCACCACCATCTTTACAGATCTGGACATCATCTAACCATACTTGGATTTTGTCGACATTTAAATCTGGGACACCAGCATAACCAATTGCAGCCAAGATACGTCCCCAGTTAGGGTCAGAAGCAAAGAACGCTGTTTTTACCAAAGGTGAATGTGCAATGCTGTAAGCGATGTCACAACACTCTTGCGTATTTGCACCACCTTCAACTGAAACAGTTATAAATTTGGTAGCACCTTCACCATCTCGAACGATCAACTGAGCCAAGCGCTTCATGACACGTGTAAGTACATCTAAAACAACAGAGTAACGAGCATCTTCTTCAGATGTAATTTCAGCACCACCTGCTTGACCAGTTGCTGCAAAAATACAAGAGTCATTAGTAGATGTATCACCATCAATCGTGATGCGATTAAATGATTGTTCAACCGTGGTTTTTAATAGTTTTTGAACCAATTCACGAGCAATAGGCGCGTCTGTCGCTACGAAGGACAACATTGTTGCCATATTAGGACGTATCATTCCTGCACCTTTTGAAATCCCCGTCATTGTATAAACAACCCCGTCAATTTCAAATTGTTCAGAAGCGCCCTTAGGCAAAGTATCGGTCGTCATAATACCTGATGCTGCCTGAGGCCATACATCATCTTCTAGACTCTCAAATGCTGGTTTTAACCCAGCAATCAAACGCTCCATTGGTAATTGTTCACCAATTACGCCTGTTGAGAATGGCAAAACCTCGTTCTCATTTACACCAGCAATTTTGGCAAATTCAGCACAAGTGTCCTTTGCATTTTTCATACCTGTAGGACCAGTACCTGCATTCGCATTGCCTGTATTAATTACAAGGTAACGTGGATTTGTTTGAGACAAATGCAGTTTTGAAATATGTACTGGCGCTGCGCAAAAAGCATTTTGGGTAAATACACCTGCAACTTGAGTGCCTTGTGCGAATTCAAATACAACCAAGTCACGTCGATTTGGGTAACGTACATACGCTTCTGCTGAGCCAATTTTCACACCCTTTACCACATGCATTTGTGGCATTGATACGTCACCCACCGCCATTTTTGATTGTCCGAATTAAAAAAAATGATGGCTAAGCTTATTAGAAATTAGAAAAAAAATCGAGTGAATAAGGCATTAGGGTTGATTGAAATGAATGATTTGAAATAAATATCGATCCCTAAAAACAATAAAGCCAGTCAAAGACTGGCTTGTGTACGAAATTCTAAAATTAATTAGAGACAGTTTGTTCCAATAAGGCTTGTTTTGCTTTTTCTTGACTTGAACTTGAAAGAGCTGGATTTGATGCAACAATACGATTTGCTGTAGCTGGAGTTGCTGGTGCTATTGCAGCTGTTTGAAGAATGATTGGTCGACCAGCTGTATTACCAAGTGTGTAACGAATACCAGTGCGAGGACTTATCACCGTTGTGGAGTCATTTTTAACTTCAGTTTGTGCTTGAGTAACACCCGCAGCTGCTTGAACTTTCGCTAGAGGTACAGTTTTTGTATCAGTATTGGCAAATGCAAAAGCTGGTAAAGCAAAAACTGCAAATAGAGCCGGTTTTAGTATTTTTTTCATTGTCGCTTCCATATATTCAATCATGCAAAATTAAATAGCATTAACTGAGAAAATTGGCAATGCTTATTCACATGAACTGACCAAGCACTATAATATAATAAAAAAAGCAGAACCTAAGTTCTGCTTCATGAAATTTAGATTTTACCGTGACACTGCTTGTATTTTAAACCAGAACCACATGGACAAGGTGCATTACGGCTTTGAGGTGGCGTAATCTCAACTTCATTCTGATCCAATTCTTGAGTATTAACTGTTTGCTCACCTGTTAAACCATCAACTTCAGCATGAGAAAGTGAAAGTTGCATCGCTTCAGCTTGAGCTTGCTGCTGTGCTTCCATTTCTGCCAGCTCTTCAGGCGTTGGTAAACGTACTAATGAAAGATCTGTCACAACATCAGACTTAATGACTGCTAACATATTTACAAACAGATTGTATGCTTCTTTCTTATATTCCTGCTCAGGATTCTTTTGCGCATAACCGCGTAAATGAATACCTTGACGTAAATAATCCATCGCTGCTAAATGATCTTTCCAGTGGCGATCTAAAGAACTTAACATAAAGTTTCGTTCTAACACTGCTGCAGATTCAGCACCCATTTGTTCACGACGCGCACGATAGCGTTGTAAAACCTCATCAGTAATACGACGTGCTAATGCTTCTTCATCTAATCGACGATCTTGATCCAACCATTGCTGCACAGGAAGATCAATATTAAAGTCTGAGCGTAATGCAGATTCAAGACCTGGGACATCCCACTGATCATGAATTGATTCAGGTGGGATATACGTTTCAATCACCCCTTTCATCACTTCTTCATGCATTGACTCGATGTATTCTTGCAATGTACTTTCTGCCAGAATTTCATCACGCTGTGAGTATATAATTTTACGTTGTTCGTTATTTACATCATCATACTTCAACAGGTTCTTACGAATATCGAAGTTACGTGCTTCAACCTTACGTTGGGCGTTTTCAATCGAACGAGATACCATTTTATGTTCAATGGCTTCATTTTCTTGCAGACCCATTGCACGCATCATTGCGACGACACGATCACCCGCAAAGATACGCATCAAATCATCTTCTAACGATAAGAAGAAACGCGAAACACCTGGATCACCTTGACGACCTGAACGACCACGTAATTGATTATCAATACGACGAGATTCATGACGTTCAGAACCAATAATATGTAAACCACCAGAATTCAGCACCAGTTGGTTATTTTGTTCCCATTCTGCTTTTAAACGTGCTTCATCTTCAGGAGTTGGATTTTCAATTTTCGCCAGTTTCGCTTTCCAGTTACCACCGAGCAAGATATCCGTACCACGCCCTGCCATGTTGGTTGCAATAGTCACAGCACGTGGAGAGCCGGCTTGTGCAATAATATCCGCTTCACGCTCATGCTGTTTGGCATTCAGTACTTCGTGTGCGATACCCGCTTCTTTCAGTTTATCCGATAAGATTTCAGAAGCTTCAATTGTTGCCGTACCAATCAAAATCGGTGCAACACCAGCTTCATGAATTTTCTTAATTTCTTCAATAATCGCATTGTATTTACCATTACGATTCAAATAAATTAAGTCATTCAGATCTTTACGAATCATTGGACGATGGGTTGGAATCAACACCACATCTAAGCCATAAATTTCTTTCATTTCAGCAGCTTCAGTATCTGCTGTACCTGTCATACCTGAAAGTTTACGGTATAAACGGAAATAGTTTTGGAATGTGGTCGTTGCAAGCGTTTGGTTTTCAGGTTGAATCTCTAAACCTTCTTTTGCTTCTACCGCTTGATGCAAACCTTCAGACCAACGACGACCAGGCATCGTACGACCTGTATTTTCATCGACAATAATCACTTCACCGTCATGGACGATATAATGCACGTTACGATGATACAAGTAATGTGCACGAATAGAAGCTGTGACATGATGAACAAGATTTAAGTTGGCTGCAGAATATAGACTTTCACCCTCTGCCAATAAACCCATCGCAATAAGTTCACTTTCAATGGCTTCAAAACCAGCTTCTGTAATTTCGACTGAACGTTGTTTTTCATCGATCCAGAAGTGTCCACCATCTGCAACTTTTTCTTCTTTTTGAGCATGTAACTTTGGCGGAATCGCATTCATTGCCGCGTAAAGTTGTGAGGAATCTTCGCTTTGACCCGAAATAATAAGTGGAGTACGTGCTTCGTCAATTAAGATTGAGTCAACTTCATCGATAATCGCATAGGCAAGACCACGTTGTTTTTTCTCGGCTAACGAGAACACCATATTGTCACGAAGATAGTCGAAACCAAATTCGTTGTTTGTACCGTAGGTAATGTCTGCTCGATAAGCTTCTGCTTTTTCGACAGGATTCTGCATGGAGTAAATCACCCCAACAGATAATCCCAAAAATTCATAAAGTGGACGGTTTAACTCAGCATCACGTTGCGCCAGATAATCATTGACAGTAATAACGTGAACACCTTGTTCACTAATTGCATTTAAATATACAGCCAAAGTACCCATTAGGGTTTTACCTTCACCTGTACGCATTTCTGCAATTTTACCTTCATGTAGGGTAATACCACCAATCAACTGTACGTCATAATGACGCATACCCATAATACGCTTACCAGCTTCACGACATACTGCGAAAGCTTCTGGTAACAAGCGATCAAGACTTTCGCCGTTTTTATAACGTTGTTTGAATTCTTCTGTTTTTGCAGATAAGTCTGCATCACTTAACACAGATATCGTCGGCTCGAGCGCATTGATCTTCTCGACAATTTTACGCATACGCTTCAATTCGCGCTCGTTTTTAGTACCGAAGATTCCTCCGATCAGACTTGCCAACATATAGACTCTCTAAAACTTACTTATCAAAATGATTTTTCTCAAACGTTATTATGGTGCTAGAAATTTGAAGTACAAGGGTTTTAAACAAATGCAATCAAAAAATTTCTGGATTATTTTCCATGACGCATGAGCAACGGCGAGTTAATGTAGCAAATTTGATCAGAAATATATATCGTTCAAATTCAAATTTATGAACGTTTATTTGCCTTCAGACATTCAAATAAATCTGTTTTTTTCATAACTAAATAAAAAAACACTATTTTTAATTATAAAGAGTTTCCGCCATATTAATTTCAGCACATTAAGGTTTTGATAAGAATAGAGGTATATATGGCATTACGTTTAGGTGACACCGCTCCAGACTTTGAACAGCAATCAAGTGAAGGAGTAATTAATTTTTATGATTTTCTAGGAGATAATTGGGGAGTTTTATTTTCACACCCTGCCGACTACACTCCCGTATGTACGACGGAATTAGGTTTTACAGCAAAACTAAAAGACGAGTTTGAAAAACGTAATGTTAAAGCGATTGCTCTCTCTGTAGATGATGTTGAATCACATCATGGTTGGATTAAAGATATCAATGAAACTCAGTCTACCACGGTAAATTTCCCAATCATTGCTGATCAGGATCGTAAAGTTTCGACTTTATATGATTTCATCCATCCCAATGCCAGCGAGACCCTAACCGTCCGATCTCTTGTTATCATTGATCCAAATAAAAAAGTACGCTTGATTATTACGTATCCAGCGTCAACTGGTCGCAATTTCCATGAAATTTTACGTGTTATAGATTCATTACAGTTAACAGATAACTATAAAGTGGCAACCCCTGCAAACTGGCAACATGGTGAAGATGTTGTGATTGTTCCCTCTATTAAAGACGAAAATGAAATTCAACAACACTTCCCTAAAGGGTACAAGGCAGTGACACCTTATCTACGTTTAACACCTCAACCTGATCTTGATTAATTTTGACGAGCCATCAAGTTTCAGCGTTCAGCCTATCCTCAGATAGGCTTTTTTTGATTATGGCTTATAATCTTTAACGCATTGATTTAAAAAGGATTTAAATTATGGTTTGAATCCTTTTTTCTAAAACAAAGTAAGAAACTATTGACGCTTATCCAGTGGTACCCAATCAATCACCCATGCTGATTTCATATTTAAACTTGCATCACTGTTAATTTTCTTACGTAACGCATCTGCCGAATCACGATCTTTAGATGGACCAACCATAATTCGAATACCTTTCGACGTTGGACTCTTCGTTACCTTATATCCTTTGGCACGAAGCTTAGCCGCAAGCGCATCTGCATTCGCCTCATTCGCAGCCAATGCCACTTGAACCATCCATTGACGATCTCCATTTTCCAGCAGATCACGAGCTTTTTCTGCCTCAGCTTTTTTCTTCGCTTCTTCAGCAGCTTTGCGTTTTTTCTCTTCTGCAGCTTTTTTATCAGCTTCAGCTTTCTTCTTCGCTTCTTCTGCTTTACGTTTTTCCTCAGCAGCTTTTTGCTCTGCTGCTTTCTTTTCAGCTGCACGTTTTTCTGCTTCGGCTTTACGCTTTTGTTCTTCTGAGGATTTCGCCTGTTGTTCTTTTTGCTCAGCTAAACGCTTCTGTTCAGCTATGCGATTTTCTTCAGCCAAACGCTTTTTCTTTTCAGCTTCATCCTCAACCAATTCAGGAGGAATATTGTCTGAACTTTGCTGAGCAGCGTTTCGACGAGCATTCATTGCAGCATATTCTTCAGCAGCGCGACGTGCAGCTTCAGCTTCGGCCTCTTGTTGCATTCTTAAATATTCAGCAGCACGAGCCTCTTGCTCTGCCACAGCTTTCTCACGAGCACGTCGTTGCTCTTCAAGTAAACGCTTTTCAGTTTCCACATCAACTGTGAGAGGTTGAAGTTGTACTGCTTCAGGTTCATTATTTTTTTGTTGAACAGCTTCAACCGGTTGTTCAACATTATTTTGGTGGATCTCTTCTTTGCCTTTTAGAAGTAATGCTGCCAATAAAACACCACCACCCAATAAAACAACACCACCCATCCAGCGTTGTTTGTTATTCATTGACATTCTCTAAATACTCCCAGACCGCTTCTAAGGTATGAAACGAACCACACACCAAAATCAGCTGATTATTTTTTGTTTCTTCAAGTGCTGATTTAAATGCGACCTGTACATTTGAATACTGTTGTACTGTCTCACCTTGAAGCGCTGACTCTAATTGTTTTAATGGTGCTGCACGAGGCACATCCATCGGCGCAATTTTCCACATAAATACCGTGTTTTTCAATAAATTAACGACTGAATCTATATCTTTATCCGCTAACATCGAAAACACAGCGATAACTTCTGTGTACTGTTTATTGTATTCTAAATAATTTCGCAATTGCTTTAACAAAAATTCTACACCATGCGGATTATGTCCCGCATCGAAAATCACTGTTTTTCCTGCGATTTCCCTTATTTCAAATCGACCTGGTAAATGTGCTTGAATAATGCCTTGCTCTAGTGCAGTTTGAGAAATTTTCAATCCACTGACCAATAATGCAGCCACGGCAGTAGAAACATTATCTAGGGCCAACTGACCACATGGTAATTTTAAGGTCAGTGCTGAACTTGAAAATGTCCAAGTTTTACCATCACCATTTGCTTGATAAAAATAATCCTGATTTAGACATGACAGCGTCGCATTACATGCAATGACTTTATCCTGAATTGATGTTGGAAGTATTTGTTGCCCACCAAAAATGACTGGAATATCTGGACGAATAATACCCGCTTTCTCAAAAGCAATTTTTTCAATGGTGTCACCCAGCCAATCTGTGTGATCCAATCCAATATTGGTAATGACAGCAACATTTGGATTAACGACATTCACAACATCCAAACGTCCCCCAAGTCCAACTTCCAACACCCAAACATCACATTTCTGTTGTTTGAAGATGACAAAAGCTGCGAGGGTTGTTGCTTCAAAAAAAGATAAACTTAAATCACATTCACGTCGTGCTTGATCAACTTGAACAAATGCTTCGATCAGAAGCTCATCTGAAACTTCCTGACCTGCGAGTTTTACACGCTCATTGAAACGATAGATATGCGGAGATTGATACAAACCGACTTGATATCCTTGAGCATTCAGAATAGAAGCTAAGGTTGTGGTTGTTGAACCCTTACCATTCGTACCAGCGACAGTAATGACTTTCGCTTGCGGGTGTGTAACGCCCAATTTTTCAGCCACAGGAATGACGCGTTCAAGCCCTAAATCAATTCCTGTAACGTGAACATGGCTCCAATAATCGAGCCATGTTTGTAAATTATCTGTACTGAGTGGAGCAGTGAGGTTCAAGGCAAATTCATCAATTTCGCTACGATACGATAAACTGTATCACGTAATGCGTGACGATGAACAATTTGATCGACTACACCATGATCAAGCAAGAATTCAGCACGTTGAAACGGCTCTTCTAACTTTTCGCGTACAGTCTGTTCAATGACACGTTTACCAGCGAAACCAATCATTGCTTTAGGCTCAGCGATATGCACATCACCCAACATGGCTAAAGATGCGGTCACACCACCATATACTGGATGAGTTAATACAACAATGTACGGAATACGAGCATCTTTCATTTTTTGAATCGCAGCTGACGTACGTGCCATTTGCATTAAAGATAACATTCCTTCTTGCATACGAGCACCACCAGAGGCAGCAAAACAAATCATTGGCTGTTTGGTTTCAATCGCACGCTCTGCTGCTTGTACAAATCGATCACCAACTACAGTTCCCATCGAACCGCCCATGAAATCAAATTCAAATGCACAAGCGATTAATGATAAACCTTTGATTTGTCCTTCCATCACCACGAGTGCTTCAGTTTCGCCAGTTTTCTCTTGTGCTTCTTTCATACGCACAGGATAAGCTTTACTATCCACAAACTTGAGTGGGTCTTTTGCAACAAACTCTTGACCTAATTCTTTTGCGGTTTGATCAAAGAACCAATTTAAGCGGTCACGTGCTTTCATTTTTAAATGCTCATCACATTGAGGACAAACATAAGCATTGAAAGACATCGCCGTACGAGTCACCAGAGCATGACATTCTGGACATTCAATCGTAGGCTCAGTAAACGTCGCTTTTAACGATTGCTGTTGATCAGGGATTTGAATACCTGGTACTGAACGATCTGTCCAAGGTGTTGCAGGTGCTAAAGTTTTCCCTGATTTAACTTCTTGATTCATACTAACTCATCGAGCGCTGCTCGAAGCTCCTTGACTTTATTGACCGCCTGTTCAACTGCTTGATCAGGAGTTGTCTGTGCAAATGGTTTAACAAAAGCACTACCAACAATGACCGCATCCGCTGCGCTTCCGATTGCTTTTGCAGAGGCTGCATCACTAATACCAAAACCTACACCAACAGGTACATCCGTCATCGACTTAATTTTTTCGATGCGTTGAGCAGCTTCATTCACATCTAAAGTCGCTGCACCTGTTACACCCTTCAAAGACACGTAATAAATAAAACCACTCGCTTGATTAGCGACATGTTGAATACGTTGATCTGTAGATGTTGGCGCCAACAAGAAGATCTGATCCATATCAAACTTTTTCAAGACAACATCGAGCGCTTGTGCTTCTTCAGGTGGTAAGTCCACCAACAGAATACCGTCCACACCACAGTCATGAGCAGTTGATACAAATTTTTCATATCCAATGACTTCTACAGGATTCAAATAACCCATCAACACCACTGGTGTATCTGTGTCTTTTTCACGGAATTGCTTGACCATTTCCAATGCATCCAATGTATTTGTACCGGCTGCCAATGCACGCTCAGCCGCAAGTGCAATCACTGGACCATCGGCCATTGGATCTGAAAATGGTAAGCCAAGTTCAATTACATCCACACCTGCTTCCACCATTTGATGTAACAAAGGAACCGTTACGTGTGGATGAGGGTCACCTGCCATGACATAAGAAACTAGAGCCTTACGCTGTTGAGATTTAAGCTGTGCAAATCGTGTGGCTAAACGTGACATAGGGATGTACTTTCCTTGAATTGTATAGAATTGAGGAGTTGGTTTTGTAAAATACAAGACGGCCCATTGTAACGCTATTTTTTACTCATTGAACAGAGTGTGATGAAAAGCACCAAACACTCTTTTCAGTTAAGTATTCCAAGTGCATATTTATCAATGTTTTGATTTTTTTAACAATGATCAAAAAGCTCGATTTTTTCTGTTTTTTCTAAATCATGAATATTTATATGAACTTATGTTTATTGATTAAAAATGTTTAAAAACAAATAGCTTAGCACTTACATTTTAACTTTTCTGAATTAGCCAAAGCTGTTCTATACTATACATGCTTACTCTTTTATTTCTTATGTTATGACCACAATCTCCCCAGGCAAAGCTTCTTCGCGAGCGCTTGCCCTTCTACCGCTTATTGTGTTTTTAGCCATTTTTTTGGGCAGCGGTATTTATCACACTCTGATTGGCACTGAGTTTGCCTTCTACCAAATTAAAGCACCCATTGCTGCTATCCCTGCCCTCATTCTTGCGGTATTACTTTATCGTGGCAAATTAAATACAGGTATAGATGAGTTTCTCCGTGGGGCAAGCCATCCTAATCTTATTTTAATGTTTATGGTATTTATGCTGGCAGGTGCTTTTGCCAGTATTAGTAGTGCCATTGGTAGTGTTGGTGCAACAGTACAATTAGGTTTATCTCTCATTCCTTCGGCTTTTGTCCTGCCAATGCTCTTTGTTATTTCAGCGTTTATTGCTACTGCGATGGGCACCTCGATGGGTACTATCGCTGCTTGTGCGCCGATCGCATTTGGCTTCACTCAAGTCACTGATATAAATCCTGTTGTTGCGATTGGCGCTGTGGTTGGAGGAGCCATGTTTGGTGATAACTTGTCGATGATTTCAGATACCACTATCGCCGCAACTCGTAGCCAACGTGTAGAACTAAAAGATAAATTTAAAGTCAATGTATGGATTGCAGTACCAGCAGCACTTTTCACGATTTTGATTTATTTTGTGATGAGTCGTGATACGCAACAAATTTCTTTCAATGACTATAATTTTTGGCTGATTTTGCCTTATTTAGCTGTATTTGCTTTGGCTTTTACCCGATTACATGTGTTGGCTGTACTTATGCTGGGCATTGTTATGTCTGGACTCGTCGGTCTGATTCAAGCCCCCGACTTTAACCTACTTAAATTAAATATTGCGATTTACGATGGCTTTTTGGGCATGTTTGAAGTCGCATTGCTTTCAATGTTACTCGGTGGTATTTCTGCCCTTATGCGAAAAGAAGGTGGCTTAGAGTGGCTAATACAACGCATTTATCAACTTACGCGTTTATTCAAAGTGGGAACGCAAAGAGCTGGTGAAATCGGAATCTGCCTTCTGGTAATCTTGTCTAATTTCTTTGTGGCAAATAATACGGTTGCCATTATTCTATCTGGCGATATGGCACGTGAAGTTGCTAAAGAATATGGTGTTGACCCAAAACGCTCGGCTGCTTTGTTGGATATTTTTTCTTGTGTTGTTCAAGGCTTAATTCCGTTTGGCGCACAATTATTATTGGCGTGTTCAATTGCAAAATTATCGCCAATGGAAATGATCCAAAACGTTTTTTACTGCTGGATCTTAGCGGTGATTGCTATACTCTCCATTGCTTTTAGATATCCCAAAATACAGATGAATCAATTTTAGACTGGCATAAAAATTAAGTCTTTAAAGGTAAGCTACATGCTTACCTTTTTTATTTCCATAATCTAACTTAGATTATGGTGGTGAGTTGGTCGTTGTTTAAGTTGTTTTTTAAACTGCAACAGCGTTATTCCATTATACATTTTAAATGCTCTAGCAAGCGCAGACTGATCTGAGTAACCGAGTTGCACTGCGATATCCGTTAACTCTAGCCCCTGATTTAATAGGCGCTCACATTGTGACATCCGCTCTTGCTCAAGTATGCGTTTAAATGATGTTCCACGATCTTTTAATTGTCGTTGCAAAGTCCTCACCGACAAACATAATTCTGTCGCAATATCTTCAATCTTTGGCGCTTCGTGACGAATACGCAAATACTCAGCAATAATTAAGTGGAGTTGCCGATCAAGACTCGATTGCACGGGTTTTGATGCAATCGCCTCTTCCGCTTGTTGAACCAACAATTGCATAAGTGAAGGATCTGCTTGTTGGGGTTTTAGCTGCAACCCCTGCGTGCGAATTTGAAACTGATATTCAACTTGGCTGAACTCTACCTGACAACCATAGAACTTTTGATATTCATACAATGGTGCGATAGCTTCATGCGCCATGATCACTTTATACAGTGGAAAGGTATCATGCACTAATATTTGCTTTGCCAATGAAACCATCATGGCATTCGTCAACTCATTGATAAAATTATAGTCATCACAAATAAACGGCCAGCTTAAAATCAGTATTTCACCGTTCTGGTGAATCTGCATGGGAGTAATCTCTTCACCATCAATCACCAAGCGGCTAAATCTTAAAATATAGTTCAGTGCTTCCGCCACCGTCTCACTTCGTGTCGCCATATATCCAAGCACACCAAAATGCTCAGGTTTCACATATTGAGCCATTTCAAAAATATAATTGGCGCGATTCAAATAAACCTGTGTGAGAGAGTTAAGTTTTAAGAAAAAAGAATAAGATGATTGCATGGCAATCGGTGCTGCCAAAATCTTATTCAGCGTATCAACATCCTGATTTAACGCAGTCTTTATCTCTTTATCGAGCTGTTTCACTTGAATAAATGTTTGCCATAAATGGAAATATCCATTGGGTATTTGAATATCTTTCACGATGCACTATTCCTTTAGGCAAATTTGACTTTATTCATTTTCATTTGTCGTAAAATGTATAAAAAATGGCAAGTACTGTCAAAACAATCAGACCAATGCCATACATACTTAAACGATCTAAAGCGGATGAATGAAAATAAGATGAACGCATTGGTAAAATATCAGGTCGATCCTGTCGTACGCATGAATCTCAATTTCAAGCTCTCAGAAATTCCTCGTTTTTGGTTTGGTGGAGATCCATTCAAAACCCGTATGTTTGATGCATTGAGTCTAACTTTCCCAGACGGAGAGCGCTACTTCATTGAATCAGTTCGATTATTTAGAGATAAAATCAAAGACCCTGAATTACAAAAACGCGTCGCAGATTTTATTCGACAAGAAGCACAGCATGGAATTGCGCATGACAAGATGAATAAGGTCATGAAAGATCAAGGTATGCCTGTCGATCAATTTATTAAGGTTCTTAACAAAATTTTTAAATTCGAACTGACACGTCGTTCACCTCAATACAATATTGCCATGACTGCTGCAGCCGAACACTTAACTGCATTAATGGCTGATACTTTTTATAGTCAAAAAGCAACCCTTGAAGATGCTCACCCCTATGTGCGCGCGCTTTTAGCATGGCATGCTATCGAAGAGATGGAGCATCGTGATGTGGCTTTTGATGTCATGAAACAAGTCGGTGATGTTCCAGAACTTACTCGACAATTTGCTTTGGCATTTACAACTTTTATGATGCTTGGATTTACAACTTATCGTGCCAATATCATGTTGAAGTATGACGGATTTAGTCGTTTAGACCGTTTCAAAATGACCGTCAAAGGACTTCCATGGTTTATCGGTCGAAATGGCATGTTAACGAGAATGAAAGGTCCATACTTAGATTGGTTTAAAAAAGACTTTCATCCAAGCCAACATCCTGTGATTGCCCAATATGATGTCTGGGTAAAAACATTAGCCGAGACCAATGATCCAATTCAAGCTGGTGAAGCATTCTGGCAAGCAGCTCGATAATATTCCTATCGCCGGCTAAATCATTTTTATTCGGATGATTTAGCCGACATTACTTACAGTTTTAATCTCCTTCTCTCTTCTTTTGTCCTGTAGAGATAATGACCTCAATGTGATTTTTTTACATACTTGTTCTTTCTGCATAAGTGATAAAAATAAAATGAATGCAATTACCACATACCATCCAGTGATTCGTAAGCACCTTGATTTCCGACTTAACGAAGTACCACGATTTTGGTTTAACAACGATCCTTTTAAAACACGTGTATTTGATGCTTTGAGTTTGACATTTCCAGATGGAGAACGATATTTCATACAGTGTGTCCGACTATTTCAACCGCATATTCAAGATCCTGTCTTAGCCAAACGTGCGAAAGACTTTATTCAACAAGAAGCGCAACACGGTATTGCCCATGACAAAATGAATAAAATTTTAATTGAGCAAGGTATGCCAATTGAAAAATATATTCATCAAGTCAATCAACGTTTCAAACATGCGTTAAAAAGGTATCCTGATCGTTTTAATATTGCGATCACCGCTTCATGCGAACACTTAACCGCTTTAATGGCAACGACCTTTTTCAGTCATAAAAGTACGATGGCCCATGCACATCCTTTTGTCCGTGGTTTATTTGCATGGCATAGTATTGAAGAAATGGAACATCGCGATGTAGCTTATGATGTCATGATCGAGGTAGCGCAGACTTCAAACCTTACACGTTATACCGCCTTGGTTTTAGTTACGCTTATGATGTTTGGATTTACCATGCAAAGAACACATGGACTTCTCAAACAAGATGGCTTTACTCGAATTGAAAGGTTAAAAATGTTTGCTCAAGGCTTGAAATGGTTGCTTGGAAAAGATGGCATTTTAACGGCAAAAAAACGAGAATATTTAGACTGGTTTAAACCTGATTTCCACCCAAACCAACACCCTATTATTCATCAATACCAAGTTTGGGTTGATACGCTCGCTGAAACTCAAGATCCAATTCAAGCAGGTGAAGCTTTTTGGCAAGCTGCGATATAAAAAAGAATGTAAAAAAAAGTCCGATCAATCGGACTTTTTTGTTGTTATGACGCCATTACCATTTAGCGTAATGTTGCTCTAATAGTCCATACTCTTGATTAAGCTCAATATGCTGACCATCATCTGAAATAATAAAACCCGTAATTTTAGATTGCCACTGACTGAACTGGCTGCCTACCATTCTAAGATTAAGATTTTCATAACGGCGCCAACCTGTTTCAATGGTCAATTGTAATTTGTCATCCATAGATCGTATGGTCCACATCTGATCATTTTGCATTTCAAAAAGAACATCCGTCAACGCATAAAGGCGCCCATTAATCCACAAACAATTTTCATTCCCAAAACTTTCATTCACACCAGAGGCAAGATTCAAACCCACACGGTTTCCTTGCGCATCCCAAAAATTTGAAGATAGCCAAAACCAAGCCGTTTCAGGTCTTAGAAAACCGCAAGTATCATCAAGCGAAGCAAAAGTTCGTGAGTTAAATTCGATTCTTTCTTTTTGTTTATTAATGAAATACCCCTCAACGGCCAATGTAGTTAGTTTCTGAGTATAGGTCCAACCATTAATCCCAGTAGGACTGCACATCGACAAAGGATCTGTTCCAGCACAAAAGATTCGTGCAGACAGTTTTTCTTCACCATGTTTGATCACTTTGATATAACGAACACCATTGGCGTGTTGAATATCGAGTTGGATTTTTCCATGTTGAAAATGGCTATGATTAAATAGTGGCTGTTCATCTAGAACCGTACTGTGTGCCAATACATTAATCGCATTCCACTCGACGACTTGTCCGGTGTTATGGTCATAAATATAGATGAAACCATGTCCCGCCCAAGCGATATCGACGATAGCCATCCCAATGCTGTAATGCTCATGTTGGATACTACAAAACTTAAATTTCTTATATTTAAGTTTTTTTCTCCACCCTTTGAGCACTTTGCCATATGGCGTTTTATAAATATATTTTGAAACAGAAATTGCACTTGGCAATTCTGTAAAACGCCCATAGCGCGGTTGACCATTTACTTGAATTAAATCCATTGGGACTCAGCCTAATTTCATTCCATGACAATTATAGACTTTAGTCTAAAGTATTTCATTTACTGTGTGACAGCATAAATTAAAGAACCGATAAAGATCGGTTCTTTTTTCTCATATATTCAATACTTTGACTACCAGTTCCCTTCACCCAGTGTTTGGCCGATATAATGATACTGTGCCTTGGATCTTGAAAATTTAATTGGACAAGCCAACTGTTTTTCTACCTCATTTGCATCTTTCCTTAGAGGTACATCTACTGTCCAAGCACGTTGTTGAGCCAAATCTGACGTCAGAGCTTCATCTAGATTTAACACAGGTTCTACACATACGTCTAATTCAGAAAATGTTTTACGCCATACATCAAAACTTTTTTCCTTGATTTTATCAGCGATCGCAGCCTTGACTGCTTTTCGATCTTCAACATCAAATGAAGTTCCTTTTTCCAATAAGATAGGCAGTTCTAATATAGTTGCCAGACCTGTCATAAATTGAGGCTCTAGACTCCCAATTGAGATATAGCGCCCGTCTTGCGTTTGATAGTAGTCATAAAATGTCCCCCCGTTCAGATGTTCATTTTCAGGGTACTGATTCTGTCCACCTGCAAGTACAGCTGCCGCAGCCATATTGTTTAAGGTCACCGCACAATCCGTCATAGAGATATCAATATATTGACCTAAACCACTCCGTTGCCTTTCAATCACGGCTGTTAAAATGCCAATCACTGCGTGTAAAGAACCTCCTGCGACATCAGCAATTTGAATCCCCATCGGTGGTGGTCCACTTTTCTGCCGACCTGAATGCCCAGCAATCCCTGAGAGCGATACATAATTAATGTCATGTCCCGCTTTATCTTTATAAGGACCTGTTTGCCCATATCCTGTTATTGAACAATAAATCAGACGTGGGTTTATTTCAGATAAAGTTTGATAGTCGAGTCCTAAACGTCGCATCACTTCAGGACGGAACTGCTCAATGACGATATCGTATTCTGAAATTTTTGATTTAATGAGTTCAATACTCTGACTATCTT
This sequence comes from Acinetobacter sp. 24-47-39, assembly GCF_056783825.1. Taxonomy (NCBI): domain Bacteria; kingdom Pseudomonadati; phylum Pseudomonadota; class Gammaproteobacteria; order Moraxellales; family Moraxellaceae; genus Acinetobacter; species Acinetobacter sp. 24-47-39. The sequence continues at coordinate 34,131 of NZ_JBWYIP010000018.1, read as the reverse complement.
TTAAATCTAGGGCAATCGACTGCTTGTTGCGATTCAAATAACTGTGCGCTGTGGCTTGACCATTTGCATAAGGTGGCAACAATCTGACAAGGTCTGGTCGATTTGGTGACTCTATATGGACTACCTCTGCCCCTAGATCTGCTAAGTACAAAGTCGCAAAAGGTCCGGGTAATAATGTGGAAAAATCTAAAACTTTCAATCCCTTTAATGCAGCTGTCATTGTTATTTTCACCAAGAATATGTTGATTTTTCACCCATAATAGAAATATAAAACAAGATTAACAATGTCATGTTCAGCCATTTACCTTGATCATTTCGGCAATTTATGATGTAAAAGAGCAATTACTCTAGTGATAATTGCCAATTAAATTATTTTTTGTGTCATTTAGGTCAAGTAGCAGTGAACATCAAAGAGACTGAAGGATTTAACATGAGTCGCGATACGATAAGTATCCATTTTGTGAATGCAGCCCTGACTGGGGTAAAACGTCTAGGGATGGATGTTGACACTTTACTTTCACATGTCGGCATTGAAGCTGAACTACTCCGCCAACCTAAAGCACGTATTTCTCCTGAGCAGTACACACGCTTTGTTAAAATGCTGTGGATGGTCACCCAAGATGAACACGTTGGTTTTGATATCCAGCCACGTCGCTTAGGGACCTTTGCGATCATGTGTCAATTGATCATACATGCCAAAACTTTAGGTGATGCGCTTGAGTTATCATCACAGTTCTACAAGTTATTTGGTGATGAGTGGTCTGTGACTTTAGAGCGCGATAAGCATGAAGCACGCTTAGTTCCACTCATTCCAAAAACAATGGATCCTGACCATTTCATTACTGAAAGTATGCTCATGATCTGGCATGGTTTGGCATCGTGGCTCATTGAGCGTCGCATCCCCTTAGAGCGTGTACATTTTTCATATCCACGCCCACAACATGCAGATGAATATGATGCGTTATTTTTTGCGCCAGTAATCCAATTTGATTCAGCTCGTACTGAAATCACATTTGCTGCAGACTACTTAGATCTTCCAATTCGCCAAGATGAAAACACCTTGGAAGAATTTCTAAAAGGTGCTCCAGCGAAACTGTTGGTGAAATTCAAAAATACCAATTCGCTCACATCACGTATTCGTGAAGTATTGAAGAGCCAAATTGGTGAAGAAATGCCAACATTAAATGATGTTGCAGCCATGCTTTATTTATCACCACAGACGCTTCGCCGTCGCTTAGCTGCTGAAGGTAAGAGCTATCAAGGTGTGAAAGATGCTTTGCGTCGAGACGCCGCAATTCACTTACTGTTAAACCCATCTTTAACTTTAGAAGATGTGGCACAACAAGTCGGCTTTAGTGAAACCAGTACCTTCCACCGAGCATTTAAAAAGTGGACAGGTGTCACACCAGGCTTATACCGTCAATTACATGGTTATCATTAATTTAGTCAAACATAAAAAAGTCTGACATTGTTCAGGCTTTTTTTTACATATGGATTTAAGTGCTTATTGATTTTGCAAAAATATTCAAGTTGAAATTAAACTATTCGGAATATTTAAAGGAATAATAAGATGACACTTACTGCAATCCTGAAATCAATTTTGATTGGAATAACAATTTATTTTTAAAGTGTAAAATCACACAGTTATGGACCTAAAGTTGATATACGGTACACTTATAATATTGTCGGAGAAAATGCATATCAATAAAACTTACTCAAAATAGCTGGTCAAAAAAAAGCTGTATCTAAATTTCATGAATGTACTGCTCATGTTCTGTCAGAACCATTTAACCAATACGATTCAAATGCGATCAAAGTTGAAATCAACGGATTAACAGTTGCCTATTTAAGAAAATTAGAAGCTGAAAAACTGAAAGGGCAGATTATCAATAAAAAAGTGCCCGCTGTAATTAACGGTGGTTGGTATGTTGATGAAGATGATGAAGGTTCTTATGGTGTAAAGCTTGCCATATCAAACGCCAAAGATTTGATATAGCAAAATTATAATCAAAGCATTCGCAATACAAATTTGTTTTTTAATTCGTCAAAAACTTTCATTTCACAATCTAAAACATTTAATTTTTCAGTGACCAAAAATATCAAACGACTCATCCGTTCTCGTCATTGCACAATCACATAGATCATCTACACTCAAAACACCATAACAATTTCAACCTATAAAAAAGGAACTATTATGAGCGAGGCTTACATCATCGATGCCATTCGCACACCACGCGGAAAAGGAAAAAAAGATGGTTCTTTACATGAAGTAAAACCAATCACATTACTCACAACGCTGTTAAATGAACTTCAAACTCGCCATCAACTCGATACTTCTAAAGTCGATGACATCGTACTGGGTTGTGTAACTCCAATTGGTGATCAAGGCGGTGATATCGCTAAAACTGCTGCAATTGCAGCAGGCTGGAATGATGATGTAGCAGGCGTTCAAATCAACCGTTTTTGTGCTTCAGGACTAGAAGCTGTCAATCTTGCTGCACAGAAAGTTCGTTCAGGCTGGGAAGATGTTGTCGTTGCAGGTGGTGTAGAGTCAATGTCGCGTATTCCAATGGGCTCCGATGGTGGGCCATGGGCACTCGATCCAGAAACAAACCTGAAATCTACCTTTGTTCCACAAGGGATTGGTGCTGATTTAATCGCAACTTTAGATGGATACTCTCGTGCTGATGTAGATGCTTTTGCTGCAGATTCACAAAAGAAAGCAGCAGCGGCTCAAGCGAATGGTTACTTCAATAAATCAGTTGTACCAGTAAAAGATAAAGCTGGTGTTGTCGTTTTAGATAAAGATGAATTCATCAAACCAACGACTACCGTTGAAGGCTTAGCCAAATTAAATCCAAGCTTTGAAATGATGGGCGGTATGGGATTTGATGCAGTCGCATTACAAAAATATCCAGAAGCTCAGAAGATTAATCACGTTCACCATGCAGGAAACTCTTCAGGCATTGTAGACGGCGCTGCTGTTGTTCTACTTGCATCTGAAAAAGCGGTTCAAGAACAAGGCTTAAAACCACGTGCCAAAGTATTAGCAACTGCGCTTGTCGGAACTGATCCAACAATCATGTTAACTGGTCCAGCACCTGCGGCACGCAAAGCTTTGGAAAAAGCTGGCTTAACCATTGATGATATCGATTTATTTGAAGTGAACGAGGCGTTTGCGGCTGTAGTAATGCGCTTTATTAATGAACTGAATGTCGATCCTGCAAAAGTCAATGTAAATGGTGGTGCAATTGCAATGGGTCATCCACTCGGTGCGACAGGTGCCATGATTTTAGGTACGTTGCTCGATGAACTTGAGCGTCAAGGTAAAAAACGTGGCTTGGCTACACTGTGTGTAGGTGGTGGTATGGGTATCGCAACGATCATTGAATTGGTATAAGGAGAAGAATAATGAGTGCAATTCAATTTGAAAAAAATGCTGATGGCATTGTTATTCTCACCTTAGACTCACCTAATCAGTCTGCCAATACCATGAATGCAGATTTCCGAGTTGCTTTGGAAGAGACTGTAGCAAAACTGAAAGCCGAATCTGGCATTACAGGTATCATTTTTAAATCTGCAAAGAAAACCTTTTTTGCAGGCGGTGATTTGGATGAGTTGATTCAAGCTCAGCCAGAACACGCCACTGAATTCTTTGGCATGATCCAAAAAATGAAAGCGGAATTCCGCTATATTGAAACCTTGGGTGTACCTGTTGTCGCTGCATTAAATGGAACAGCTCTCGGTGGCGGTTGGGAAATCGCATTAGGCTGTCATGCTCGTATTGCATTGAATGATCCTAAAGCGAAATTTGGTCTGCCTGAAGTTACCTTAGGTTTGTTACCAGGTGGCGGTGGTATCGTGCGTATGGTACGACTGCTCGGCTTACAGAATGCTTTTCCTTTCCTGATGGAAGGTAAACAATTTGGTGTAGAAAAAGCAAAATCTCTAGGCTTAATTCAAGATACGGCTGATTCTGAACAAGAGCTCATGGATAAAGCGATTGCTTGGATTAAAGCAAATCCAAAATCTCAACAACCATTTGATGTTAAAGGATACAAAATTCCAGGTGGTACGCCATCATCACCTCAAGTGGCTCAAGTCCTTGCAATTGCACCAGCGATGCTGCGTGATAAAACAAAAGGTTGCTATCCAGCCCCTGAAGCCATTATGGCTGCTGCCGTTGAAGGTGCTCAGGTAGATGTTGATACTGCATTAACTATTGAGTCTCGCTATTTTACGTATCTGGCAACTGGTCAAGTTGCGAAAAACATGATTGGAACTTTCTGGCATGGACTGAATGCAATCAAATCAGGTGAAAGCCGCCCTAAAGAGCCTACAAAGTGGCAAGCGACCAAAGTAGGCGTTTTAGGCGCTGGAATGATGGGGGCTGGCATTGCCTACTCGACAGCGATTAAGGGGATTCAAGTCGTCCTTAAAGATGTATCGATTGAAAATGCGGAAAAAGGTAAGGCATATAGTCAAAAACTGTTAGATAAACGTGTTTCACAAGGTCGAATGACTGCTGAAAAGCGCGAACAAATTTTATCTCTCATTACCCCTACAGCGAATGCAGCCGATTTACAAGGCTGTGATTTAATCATTGAAGCTGTATTCGAAAATCAAGAACTCAAAGCCAAAGTAACTCAAGAAGCTGAGCAATATTTGGTTGACGGCGGTGTGATGGCTTCTAATACGTCAACCTTACCGATCACAGGTCTTGCAACAGCAAGTAAAGATGCGAAAAACTTTATTGGACTGCATTTCTTTAGCCCTGTTGATAAAATGCAGTTGGTTGAAATTATTAAAGGTAAAGAGACTTCAGCTGAGACACTAGCTAAAGCCTATGATTATGTTCAACAAATTGGAAAAACACCTATCGTTGTGAATGATAGTCGTGGTTTCTTCACCAGCCGCGTATTTGGTACTTTTGTCAACGAAGGTTTGCGTTTACTGGCTGAGGGAGTACATCCAGCCAAAATTGAAATGGCTGCTTTAAAAGCAGGTATGCCAGTCGGTCCATTAGCAATCCAAGATGAAGTCGCATTAACCTTGTCTGAGCATGTGACCAACGAAACGCGTAAAGCGCTTCAGGCTGAAGGCAAAGATTTACCACACTCCCCTGCTGAAGATGTTTTAAAGCAAATGATCCATGAATTTGGGCGTAAAGGGAAAGCTGCTGGTGCTGGTTTTTATGAATATCCAGAAAGTGGTAAAAAATACCTTTGGGATGGTTTAAACCATTGGACGAAAGAAACAGATATTTCTGAACAAGAAATGATTGATCGCTTCCTATTTGTTCAATCCTTGGATACGCTGCGCTGTTTGGAGGAGGGAGTTTTAGAGTCTGTCATTGATGGAAATATCGGTTCTATTTTTGGCATAGGATTCGCCCCTTGGACTGGCGGCGCTTTACAGTTCCTCAATCAATATGGACTCGCACAAGCGCTTGAGCGCGCGAATCAGCTTGAAGCGAAGTATGGTGAGCGTTTTAAAGCACCTCAACTCCTCAAGGACAAAGTTCAGTCTGGTCAATCAATCTGATTGATATAAATTAAAAACCTCTCTTCGGAGAGGTTTTTTTCGGTCTTGTCGATAAATATGTGTTATAAAGTAACATATTTTCTCAGATTCATTTTACCCAACTTGGTATAGCATTATGACTGATCATTCTTCACCAGAAAAATCTCCTTGGGGTTGGAAAGCGCTAATTATCGCGATCATTTTAAGTATTATATTTATGGTGATTTTCTATGTAGCCATTGAAAATGAACCTGACTATATGCCAAGTAAACAACGAACAGAAACCAGTGAACATCATGCATTCAAAGCATCACCTGTGATGTCTGAAGAAGCAGCAGCAAAAATCGAAGCCAACAAAGCTGCTCAAGCTAGTGCAACTGAACACAATATGACTGAAGAAGAACACGCAGCAATGGGCGAACACAGTCATACACATGATGATCAATCAGGTTCACATAGTCATTGATATTTGTGATGAAAAAACGGAGCATTGGCTCCGTTTTTTTATTCAAGTTGCATCGTCATATAAACATGAGGAATACCACAATCTAAGTATTCCTTACCTTGGGGCTCAAACCCTAAACGTTCATAAAATGGTAATGCATGAACTTGAGCAGAAAGATTCAAGGTTGGTCGCTTTTCCCTTTGAGCAAACTGAATTATAAATTTCATGAGCTCAACCCCAAAACCTTTTCCTCGATAAGCCTTTATGACTGCTACCCTTCCAATACTATGATTTTGAAGTAGTCGAGCCGTGGCGATTGCCTCACCTTCATGGAAAACAACGAAATGAATCGATGTCTCATCTTCCATATCCCATTCGTCTTCAGGTGAAATTTGTTGTTCCAGAATAAATACTTGCTCTCGTATCTGCATCGCGTAGCACTTTAATTGCGACCATGAACCTACTTGAACATCGAAGACATTACTCATGTGTTAATTCCCAAAGGTGTGTTAGCACTTTTCACCAATATTTTGTTGCTCCCACTCTCCTTTTAGAAGCAACTCTAATGAGTGCTTTTGAATACCATACATATTTTTTAATGCAATTATTTGATCTAACACTTGCTGATCTGGTGCGTTAAAGTCTTTGCGCTTGGTGGCTAAAATCATTTTATTTTTACTGGTATGCTCCAAAGCCACAAATTCAAAAACTTTTGTCTCGTAACCATAGGCTTTTAACAATAGCGCTCGAATTGTATCTGTCAGCATTTCAGCTTGTTGCCCCTCATGAATACCAAACTGCAACATTGGTTTTAGTACAGAGGGACTTTGTATTTGAGGTCTCAACTCTTTGTGGCAGCACGGCGCGCACATAATCATTTGCGCATTCAATCGAATACCGGTATGAATCGCAAAATCAGTTGCTACATCACAGGCATGCAACGCAATCATGACATCGAGTTTTTCAGGCGAGTAAGTTCGTACATCTCCTTGGAAAAAATCTAAATGCTTAAAATCTGATTTACGGGCAACATCTTGACAGAATTGAACCATTTTCTCGTTCAGTTCCACACCTGTAACATAAGGATTGTAATCATTTTTTTGTAAGTAATCATACAGTGCAAAGGTGAGATAACCTTTACCTGAGCCAAAATCGACAACGTTGAGCTGCTGATCAACTTGAATTTGGTTTAATGCGCCTGAGCAAATCTCAACAAATTTATTAATCTGTTTCCACTTACGCGCCATGCTTGGAATAATTTGTTCTTTTTGATCCGTAATACCCAACGGTTGAAGAAAATAACTTTCTTGCTCAACAAAACGGTGTTTTTGACGGTCGTGTGATTTTTCAATGATCTTGGAGACTGAAGCCTTTTTACTTTGAGTTAAGATGGCTTTTTTCTTATTTTTCTTGAGCTGTAACTCGCTGTCCAATGTAAAAAGATTGGCTTGTTTGCATTCACTGACTAATTTACTCACCAACGAATCAGCTTCATCAATTGGAAAATTTTTGGTCACATCTTGAGTTTTAAAGCGATACAGAACATTCAGCATCCATTCATCTTGTAGTCGAATCATGCGTAAAGTCATCTTTTCTAAAGCTTCGATCTCACCTTGATATTGGCTCAGAATCATACGATCAAAACGCTGAGAAGCTAATGCTTGATGAAATGCTTCAAGAAATTGTTGCTCTTGCGGGGTGGAAGATGCCGAAACGGTCATAAACAGTGCCAAAAAAAGAAATGCTATTAAATTTTAATGCGTCTTACGCGAAAAGCAAAATTCAATTACGATACAGATGTATAATTAAATGTGTAAGTGAACAATGAAAGCATCTCCTGCTTCGTATGATCCATTAGAAGAAAAAATTAATTTCATCAGTCATGCCATTGGTGCTGTATTGGCCGTCATCGGTGCCATTTTATTGATTATAAAAGGTGCTGCTTATCCTATGGCACAATGGATCGGGCTTTGGGTCTATGGACTTAGTTTAGTTCTACTCTTTACGGCGTCTAGTCTTTATCATTTTGCGGAAACACCTGAGCGTCGGGGTTGGTTTAAAAAATTGGACCACACGGCTATTTATTATCTCATCGCAGGAACATACACTCCTTTTCTATCTATAGCTTTACCAACGCAAAAAGCTCACTATTTATTAATTGCGCTTTGGGTAATTGCGGCGATTGGCACTTTGTTCAAATTGGTATTTATTCACCATTTTCAAAAAATATCGCTTTTAGCCTATCTCGCAATGGGATGGTTAGCATTACTTGTGATTGATGATATGCGCACATATTTATCTGATCAAAGTTTAACCCTCCTTATTGTTGGTGGCCTTGCTTACACCATAGGCGCATTGTTTTATGCTTTAAAAAAGGTAAGATACACTCACGCTATCTGGCATATTTTTGTATTGATAGGTGCAGGATCACATTTCCTGTCTATTTATCTTTACGTGCTATAACCACTTTAACTACATCGTCTAGCAACCCTAACACCGTAGAGCAAGCTGGTATTTCGTATTTTTTTAAGAAATTACGCCTTTTTTAAAAAGATTACGCTATTAAATCTAAGTTTTTTATTTTTAGTAAGTGTAAGGTCTCTCATGGCGTCTAATACAGCATCACAACAAGCTCAGCCCGCAAACTCTAAAACTCGGGTATTAACTGCAAGCCTCGTTGGTACAACCATCGAGTTCTTCGATTTTTATATTTACGCAACAGCTGCGGTCATAATTTTCCCCTACTTGTTCTTTCCAACAAGCACAGATCCTATGACAGCAACGATTCAATCATTAGCAACTTTTGCAATCGCATTCATCGCACGTCCTATCGGCGCCGCACTATTCGGTCATTTGGGAGATCGAATCGGTCGTAAAGCAACCTTAGTGGCAGCCTTGCTAACCATGGGACTTTCTACCGTTGCGATTGGTTTACTTCCAACCTATGCGCAAATTGGCATTGTGGCACCCTTACTTTTAGCTTTGTGCCGATTAGGTCAGGGCTTAGGTTTAGGTGGCGAATGGTCAGGTGCAGTTCTACTCGCAACTGAAAATGCGCCAGAAGGCAAACGTGCTTGGTACGGTATGTTCCCTCAACTTGGTGCACCAATCGGCTTCATCCTTGCCACAGGCTCTTTCCTTACGCTTGGGGCATTCATGAGTGAAGAAGCATTCATGTCATGGGGATGGCGTATTCCATTTATTTCAAGTGCCTTATTGGTGATTGTAGGCTTGTGGATTCGCTTAAAGTTGCATGAAACGCCAGCATTCCAAAACGTGCTTGATAAACAAAAAGAAGTGAATGTTCCTTTTGTACAAGTTTTTAAAAAGCATTCAAAAATGCTTGTACTCGGAACGATTGCAGCCATTTGTACTTTCGTAGTTTTTTACTTAACCACTGTATTTGCTTTGCAATGGGGTACAAAACAATTAGGTTACTCTCGTGAAGAGTTCCTACAACTTCAGTTGGTTGCAACGCTTTGTTTTGCAGCATTTATTCCCCTTTCTGCAATTTTTGCGGAAAAGTTCGGTCGTAAAACCACTTCGATCGCGGTGTGTGTAATTTCTGCTATTTTTGGTATTTTCTTTGCGGACATGTTGGAGTCAGGAAGTACACTGATTGTGTTCTTATTCTTATGTATTGGTCTTGCGATTATGGGCTTAACCTATGGTCCAATCGGTACAGTACTTTCAGAAATCTTCCCGACATCGGTGCGTTATACTGGTTCGGCGTTAACATTTAACCTTGCTGGTATTTTTGGTGCATCTTTCGCACCTTTGATTGCAACGAAATTGGCAACTGAATATGGTTTGTCTGCAGTAGGCTATTATTTGACGGCTGCATCAATCCTTTCGCTGATTGCTTTCCTCATGATTCGCGAAACGAAACATGATGATGTGAATAATCAAATTTGATGCTTTCAGCTAATAAAAAAACCGGCTTAAGCCGGTTTTTTTATTAGCTGAGCTCAATGATATCAATCATCGGTGGTACTCTGAATCTGAATGGGACACCTACCATACCAGTACCTACGGACACATAAACATTGGCATGTTCATGCTTATATAAACCACGTTTATGACCCAAGATAGATACTTTTTTCATGATGTAATCTGTCAACCACGGAAGCTCCACTTGTCCCCCATGAGTATGCCCTGACAACATCAACGGATGAGTTGGCAATTTTGGCACCATATCCACCGTATCCGGATTATGTGACAGAATTAACCACGGCTTATCTTGTGGTAAATCAGGCATATCCCGCATGTCAGCCTTACCTGCCCACAAATCCCCCACACCAATCAATCTAAACTCATCAAACTCAACAATCTTACCTTCAATATCCATCACCTGATTTGAAGCTAGCGCATCTTTTAATAATGCCTGAATCGGTGGACCTGGATATTGCTCATCATGATTACCATTCACAGAATAGACAGGCGCTTGAATTTCTCTTAATACTCGGAGCTCTTCTGCCAGCTTATTTTCTGGTTCATAGGTCCAATCACCTGCCACAACCACTAAATCTGGTTGAGCTTGATTAATCTTATTCACGATAATTTTCAGTTGTCTTTCATGCCCAGAAAACAATCCAATATGTAAGTCTGCAATTAATGCCACTTTAATCGGATGTTTAAAGGGTTGCGCCGAACTTAACTTGTAACTCAGGTTATTCACTACTACACGATGTGGCTCAATGAAACGTGCATAAATCAATACACTGCTCAACAAGAAAATAAACACACCTTCATGCAATGAAAATATACCTTGCCAAGTAGCAAAAATACTAAAAAACCACAACGGAACAAGTAAATACGAAAGATAAAATGCCAAGAGATGAACAAAGGCTTTAAATGGATGTATGGTTTCAGTTCGAGATTGGCTCATCCATGCTTGCGTGACTCCCCAAATAGCGAAGAGCGAGAAAATAATATAGAACGCAGCAAGGATGTTATTTGTTGTCCACATATTCAATCTCTTTCATTAAATCAGACGAATAATCTGAGTGGTTCATTTATCTTTTAAATGGTGCTCTTTATACTTTAGCACATTGAGTTCAAAGAATAGATTATGCAAGCAAATCACATGGAAAAGAATCAATCTCAACAATTGAATCGCCAAAAGAAAACATCTTTTAAAATGCGCTTCATCATGAGTTCATGTTTGATTCTTGCTTTACCCGCATGCTCAACTTTACCCACTCAACAAGCTGTTGCACCTCAATATGCGTATGACATCGACACTCATGACACTTCATTGGCGCAAATTGTCGAACCTTTGAAAATTAAGAATCCTGAATTAACAGGTTTTCATGTTTTATATGATCCAATCGAAGCGATAGCTGCACGTTTTCAATTAATTGAGAAAGCCGAAAAAACACTCGACCTTCAATATTACATTTGGGATAACGACCGTGTAGGTGCATTGGCTCTTTATAAAATCATTCAAGCTGCTGATCGTGGTGTAAAAGTCAGATTGTTAATGGATGACAATAACGCTAAGACGATGGAAAGTATTTATCTCGCGCTGGATCAACATCAAAACATTGACGTAAAGTTATTCAATCCTTATAAATTCCGACGCCTTAGACCCGTTGATATGATTTTGGATCTGAAACGTATCAATCGACGGATGCACAACAAAACGTTTACAGCTGACAATCAAATTACCCTGATTGGCGGCCGAAATATGAGTAATCAATACTACAATGTCAGTGACCGATATCAATTTTCAGATGTTGATGTCATGCTTGTCGGTCATGCAGTAAGTGATATTACACACTCATTTGATGAGTACTGGAATCATGAATATGCCTATCCAGTTAAAAATATTGTCAATCATCAACAATATACATTGCGCTATGAAGGTTTAAAACAGCAACTGCAAGAGCACTTTGATGATGGTGCTGTACGTAGTTATGTTGAAATTACTCGTGAATCTCATGATTTTGATCGTTGGCTCAATCAAGAAATTAAGCTGGATTGGGTGAAAGCAGAAGTCATCAAAGATTCTCCTGAAAAAATCAAAGCGAAAGCTAAGAAAGAAGAACATCTCAACTTTCAACTGGTTGAACGCTTAGAGAAACCAGAAAAAAGTGTCGATATCATTTCCGCTTACTTCGTTCCTGAACGCAAGGGTGAGCAACGCTTAAGTGCGATCGCACAAGATGGCGTTAAAGTTCGCGTACTGACCAACTCTTTTAAAGCCAATGATGTTGCGCTTGTACATGCATTTTATGCGAAATATCGTCAGGATTTACTGCAAAACGGCGTAGAGTTATATGAGTTCCTCCCTGCTTTGCCAGAAGAATTCCAAAATAAAAATAATATTGAAATTTCTAAGCAGTCCAAAGTGAGCCTTAAAGGGCTGAGTCGCTCAAGCCTGCATGCAAAAATGATGGCTTTGGATGATAAGCAAGTATTTATCGGATCATTTAATTTTGATCCACGTTCAGCCAATTTAAATACTGAAATTGGCGTCATTTTAAACAGCCAGCCCCTAGCGCAAGCTGTACATAAAACCATGGATCAGAACCTAAAAAAATATGCCTATAAATTAGTTCTAGATTCACAAAATAATATTAATTGGAAACAAGCGAATCCTGATGGTATTAAAATCTATACCAAAGAACCAAAAATGAAATGGTGGCAAAAAGCAAGTTTGAAAGTTATCTCATGGTTACCAATCGAAGGATTCATGTAAAAACAGGGATCATCATGATCCCTGCTTTGCTTCTACTGATTAAGCTTTGAGTACTTTTTGATGTAATGCTTCCAATCCTTCCTGCATTCTGAGTTGCACTTCTCTCGTTAAGCTTTCAACTGTATGTCCAGTAACATCAATCGTGGGCAAAGCTGTTAAATGTGCAACGACTTGAGGCATTTCCAATACCGCTTTGAGATGCGCTGTAAATCCAATATTTCCAATAAAGGGAGCAACCTGATCTAACTCCCCCTCTTGATTAACATAACAGATTAAACAAACTTGCACTGGTTTTTGAGCCTCGATAGCTGCAGCTAAAAGTCTTCCATGCACTTTTTTGACTTTAGTTCCATCAGTCGTGGTTGCTTCTGGAAAAAATAAGACAGGGATATTTTGCTTCAAAAATTCCGTGATTTGCTCTTTAATACGGACCGAATCTCCTGAACCTCGTTTAATGAACAGTGTTCCACCACCCTTGGCAAGTTTCCCAAAAATCGGCCAATTTTCAATTTCTGCTTTTGCTAAGAAAAATACACGCGCACTCGAACCCAATACAGGAATATCTAACCAAGAGATATGATTGCTCACCCATAATGCGGGTTCACGAGGAATGTTGCCATGCACTTGTAAATCGATATTAAAAACTTTGCATAAGCGACGGCAAAAATGTTGTACATAGCGAGTATTGTTTGGATTATTCGGATTTTTATACATTTGATGCCTAAAAATTAAATAAAACCCTTCAGTGACAGCAGCAGTACCTGAGATGATTTTTTGGCTATATAGCGCTGTTTTTGAAAATAAATTGAGTTTTTTAGGCGTTAATGTTGTCATAAATTATTTCACTAAATAATAACAGGCGTTATCCACTATAGCTCCATTCTATACTGAGCTCACCAGAGATGCATTGATTATAAAAACCGTATACATAGATTTGAAAATTCAATTTCAATTCAAACACTCAATAAAATACAATTTTTAAATCGAATTTATAGATTGAAAAATTATGCAAACTCCAACTCAATCATCATCAAATCAAGTCCTTCCCATCTGGTCGGCACTCTTCTCATTGGCATCAATTGTCGGTGGCGTCTTTTTATTTATGCTGGCGTTTATACTCATGTTCAAAACTGCTTTAGGTTAATTTAAATCTATTTCCCTCAATTGTTCAATTTCCTCTACACTAGAGTTTTGATGTGGAGTGTTAGCTGAGTGGAAGTTACTGGACAAAATCAAGCAAATGAACGAGCGGTCTTGGTGAGTGTTAATGTCCAAATATTAGAAGATCTTGATCAAGAAGAATTTCGTTTATTGGCCAAATCTGCTGGTGCAGAGATTCTTGAACATATACAAGCTCAACGTATTAAACCGGATCCTAAATTTTTTATTGGTTCGGGTAAAGCTGAAGAAATCGCCGAATTTGTTGCAGCGGTAGAAGCTGATATTGTCATTTTCGATCATTCCCTCACACCATCTCAAGAACGTAATCTCGAGCGTGTTATTCAATGTCGTGTTATCGATCGTACTCGCCTGATCTTAGATATTTTTGCACAACGCGCACGAACACATGAAGGTAAACTACAAGTTGAATTGGCTCAGTTAGATCATCTCGCTTCGCGTTTAGTGGGTGGTCGCATGGGCTTAGATGGTCAAAAAGGTGGTATTGGTCTACGTGGTCCAGGTGAAACACAATTAGAAACAGACCGTCGTTTACTCCGCCTCCGCATAAACCAGCTTAAAGACAAACTTGAAAAAGTCCGCCAGACACGAATCCAAGGTCGTGCAGCGCGTCAAAAAGCGTCTATTCCAACAGTGTCTCTTGTCGGTTATACCAACGCAGGAAAATCCACCCTATTTAATATTCTTGCTGAAAGTGATGTGTATGCAGCAGATCAATTGTTCGCAACTCTTGACCCAACTTTAAGAAGATTAAATTGGGATGGCATTGGAACATTGGTCTTGGCTGACACAGTGGGATTCGTTCGCAATCTTGCACACTCCTTAGTAGAGTCATTCAAAGCAACACTTGAAGAAACACTTGAGGCGACTTTGCTTTTGCATGTTATCGATTCAAATAGTCCAGAAAAGCTTGAGCAAATTGATGCTGTTGAAAAAGTCCTGAAAGAAATTGGGGCTCAGGTGCCAATTTTACGCGTATACAATAAAATTGATCAAACGGGTGAAGAGCCGAAAATCATTTATGCTTCTCCCAATTTGCCCGATCGAGTCTATGTTTCAGCACATTCAAATCAAGGTTTAGATTTACTGCGACAAGCCGTTCAAGAATGTTTAATGGGGCAAATTCAACAATTTGAACTCACACTCAGACCTGAATATGGCAAATTACGCAATCAACTGTATGAATTAAATGTGATTCAGTCTGAACATTATGATGATCTAGGTCATTTGATTTTAAATATTCAAATTGCGCCACATAAATTAGAGCAACTTATAAAACAAGCACATTTACCAATTGATCAAATTCTTGGTGATAAGGCGCAACAATTTAAAAGACCTTTAGAAGAGTTTGAAATCAAATCATAAATCAGTTAAAACGTGATAAATAATGTTAAAAGTATAATCATGATGCAGTGGATGAAAACGATAGATTGGCCAGCATGGATTGGCACCCTAGTGCTTATTATTGGCTTCCGAGAAGGTTCAGTTTGGCTTACGACTCAATTGAATCATCCCGAACTGGGCAATCTTGTCGGGTTGCTTTCCTTACTACTTGTACTGTTTGCTTGGCGTAGATTTGGCACTCTTCCAACCAGAGTTGTCGATGTAAATAATAAAATCATGAAAGAAAGTGCTTTCGCATTTTTACCAATTAGTGCTGGGGCATTGGTTATGTTGGTTCATATGGGTAAAGAAATTCCTCTTTTTTTACTCGTACTCACGTTAAGTACACTTATTCCACTTTGGGTTTACGCCAAAATGGCAAAACGCTGGTTATAGGAGAGAAATATGCTCGCAATTTTAATCGGCTTTGCTATTACGTTATTCGCCTATTTAATTTCAAAACCCTGTAACCGTGTCGTACCACAGATTCCTGTCATTGTATTCGGGATGTTCTTTGTGATCGTCATCTTACTGATTGTTGGTATTCCTTATGATCACTATATGAAAGATGTCAATCCGATTTTTGATCATTTATTAGGATACGTCACGGTGGCTCTCGCGATCCCACTTGCAGCAATGCGTTATGACGATTTACCACTAAAAGGCATTTTAGGAATATTAGTGTTTGCCAGTGTCAGTGCAGTCGCATTGCCTATGGGCTTAGCCTATTTACTGCATATGGCGGATTCGACCATTATGGCTTTCGCTACACGTGCAGTGACGACACCAATCGCAATTAATATTGCGACCTTACTCCATGCACCAATTAGCTTAGCCATTTTAATCGTCATTTTATCTGGTGTTATCGGCGCAGCTTTTTCACCACTCATACTACGTCATATTAATGATGAGCGTGCCTCAGGCTTAGCACTCGGCTTAGCGGCTCATGCGATTGGGACAGCTCAAGCTTGGCAACGAGGTAGTGTAGCTGGTCGTTATGCTGCATTTGGTATGGCGGTAAATGCAACGTTTACAGCCGTTTGGCTTCCCACTTTTATTCACTTTTTAAAAGCGACCTCTTGATATACCCACGACTGAAAATAAAAAAGCCACTGATGAGTGGCTTTTTTATTAGACGAAATGATCTAAAGTAGATTCTATGCAAACATAGGATTATCGACAGCAAACATTTGCTGATCTTCAAGACGATACGCCATTAATTGATTACCCCAGACACAACCACCGTCAACATTCTGGATATGCGCAGATATTGTTTTGCCCTGTAAGGCAGCCCAATGTCCAAAAATGACTTGATGAGTTTGAGCAGCTTTTGACTTATATTCAAACCATGGCTGATAGCCAGCTGGCATCGGCTCATCTAAAGCGTCTTTAAAACTAAATTCAAGTCGACCCTCTGGATCAGTCAAACGCATACGGGTTAGATAATTCACGATACATCGTAAGCGCTCATATCCTGTTAAATCATCTGACCATAATGTAGGTTCTTTACCATACATTTCTTTCAAAAATGCATCCAGAACATCAAAATCATCATGTGCAATAACCGCTTCAACCTCTTGAGCAAACTGTTTCACTTGCTCTACTGTCCAAATATGTGGAATACCCGCATGTGTAATGACAATATTTTCATTTGGACATAAACATAAAGGTTGTTTGCGTAACCAGTCGATTAAATCATCACTGTCAATCGCATCAATCACATCACGAGTATTGTCTTTCTCTTTAATCTCTTTAATGCCCCTTGCGCCCGCTAACAAGGTCAAATCATGATTACCCAAGACTGTCGCAGCAACGCCTCGATCGACCAGTTTCTTGATAAAACGTAAAGCGCCAATCGAGTTTTCACCACGTGCGACTAAATCACCCGCAAACCATAAAAAATCCTGATCAGGATCAAATTTGATTTCCTTGAGTAACATTTTCAAAGCTTCAAAACAGCCCTGAACATCACCAATCACGTAATTATATCGAATGTTTTCACCAGCCATTTATGCATCTACCATTTGATCTGCAAGTGCAACAAATTGAGCAAGTGTTAATGTTTCTGGACGCGCCATTGGATCAACACCAGCTTTTTCAAATCCTTCCTCTTGCAACATACCTTTTAAACTGTTGCGAAGTGTCTTACGGCGTTGTGTAAATACATGGGAGACTAAACGTGCCAAGGCTTTTTCATTCTTCGCCACTATTGGTTTTACATCATACGGCTCTAAGCGAAATACCGCAGAAGTTACTTTGGGTGGTGGGTTGAACGAACCAGGTGGCACTTCAAACAAGAATGTTGGTTTACAGTAATACTGAATCATGACTGATAAACGACCATATTCTTTGGTATTTGGTGATGCCGTAATACGATCGACCACTTCTTTTTGCAACATGAAGTGCATGTCTTTGACCTTGTCACCAAACTCTAAGAGATGAAATAACAAAGGCGTAGAAATGTTATAAGGTAAGTTACCGACAACACGCAACGGACGACCATCAAACAATTCAGTGAAGTCGTAGCGTAAAGCATCAGTTTCCACAATAGTTAAACGTTCAGGATGCGGTACACGACCCGGTAATCCAGCTGCTAAATCACGGTCTAATTCAATGACAGTCAAAGCATCACATTCACCAATTAAAGGCGATGTTAAAGCAGCAAGACCTGGACCAATTTCAACAATATTGTCACCAGTACGCGGGTTCACCGAACGCACAATTTTGGCAATGACACGTTGGTCATGTAAGAAGTTTTGACCAAAACGCTTACGCGTGTGATGCCCTTCATCTTTCGGGTTTAAGGCATTAATCTGATACATAAAGATTTCCAACGTGTAATTAAGACAAGATCACTGACGCGCTAAATCGAGCGCTAAGTCCACAGCCACATGTAAGCTCGAGCTTTTCGCAAGTCCAGTACCTGCGAGGGAGAGTGCTGTGCCATGATCGACAGAGGTGCGAATAAACGGCAAGCCCAAAGTAATATTAATGGCTTCACCAAATCCTTGAGATTTTAACACAGGTAATCCCTGATCGTGATACATGGCTAAAACTGCATCGGCATCTTTTAAATTTTCTGGCGTAAATAAAGTATCTGCAGGCAGACATAAGCTCATGTCTATCCCTTGCGCACGATAGCGTTCAAGTACAGGATTAATCACTTCGATCTCCTCCACCCCTAAATAACCATCTTCACCTGCATGAGGATTTAAACCGCACACCAAAATTTTGGGAGATTCGATTTTAAATTTAGATTTTAAATCATGAATCAGAATGTCGATGACCTGATGCAAGCGCTCAGCTGTAATCGCATCCGCAACCGCACGAAGGGGTAAATGCGTGGTTGCAAGTGCAACACGTAAGGTTTTGGTTGCCAGCATCATGACCACGCGTAATACACCAGCAAATTCTTGGTAAAACTCAGTGTGACCACTGAAATGAATACCTGCCTCATTGATCACTGACTTTTGTACAGGTGCTGTCGCCACGCCAACGCTTTTACCTGACATCGCATAGTCTGCAGAACGGCGGAGTTGCTCTAAGACATAACTCGCATTTTGAGCATTTAACTCACCCAGTACTACACTTTCATTTAAAGGAATATGTTCCACATAAAGCTGATCCACTTTTGATGATGTTTGTTGCCCTTGATACTCAATCACTTCAACTTCAAGATGAAGTGTTTCTGCACGTTGCTTGAGCATTTGTATATCAGCAAGCACGACGAGTGGACGCTCATCCAAACGTTGCGCAAGGCTTAAACAGATATCAGGACCAATTCCAGCAGGCTCACCGCTGGTGACATACAAAGGAAGCATAACGATCATCATTCAAGGATTTTTATTATTTTAATACAGATCGAATGTACGATGTTCAACAATCCCAAAATGGTAAAATCTTAGCCCTCTGATTTTTTAATCGTTCTTTTGAGTCTTTTAGCGCCAATCCATACGAAATCTTGTATCTAATAGACCAACAGCATGAGCGACTTCGGATACACATACAATCACGATGACGAGGAGCAAACCCAACAAAAGAATCCGTCCAATCGTTGAACGCATTGAATAAAACGCTGAATCTTTAATGCACAAGAAACCAAAGCCACCGATTGAATAAATAACCCAAGGGAAAATCATAAAATGTGCATACATTGAATATATAAGAATGACACTCAAAACATCGATTCCATAAATAGCGCCAAACACCACACCTAACGCTAAATATATTCCGAGAAAAATAAATAAAAATCCGGTCAAAAATTTCGTCACCTTGCTCACTTTGATTTGATCATGGCGTGAAGATAAATCTGAATGATGAACAGGAGGAGAGAAACGATCATTATTATTTTGTGAACTCATCAAAACTCCGAGCTATTATTATGATTATTTCCTCATTCTAAAAGAAATTGATTAAATAAACCGCTATACTTTTCAATCTAAATTAAATAGAATATGCCCCTCGAAATCTTAATATTTTGATTGTGGTTCTAGTGTTTTTCCGCTAGAATTCGCTCTCCTTTTTGTTTGGACAGATTCCACCGTCCAAACCAACTATAATAGGTAGTGGTTAATGAAAACTCTCAGCGCTAAGCCAGCTGAAGTTCAACACGACTGGTACGTTGTTGATGCTTCTGGCAAAACTTTAGGTCGTCTTGCGACTGAAATCGCACGTCGTTTACGCGGTAAGCACAAAACTTCTTATACTCCTCACGTTGACACTGGTGATTACATCGTAATTATCAATGCTGAGCAAGTTCAAGTAACTGGTAACAAGTCACTTGATAAGAAATACTATCGCCACACTGGTTTCCCTGGTGGTATCCGTGAAACTAACTTTGAAAAATTAGTTGCTCACAAGCCAGAAGAAATCTTCCAACGCGCTGTAAAAGGCATGTTGCCAAAAGGTCCTCTTGGTTATGCTATGATCAAGAAAATGAAAGTGTATGCTGGTGCTGAGCATCCTCACACAGCTCAACAGCCACAAGTTTTGGACATCTAAGGGATACAGCACATGGCTACTAACTATGGTACAGGTCGCCGTAAGACCGCAACTGCACGTGTTTTCCTATCTGCTGGTACTGGTAAACTCGTTATTAACAACCGTTCTTTAGAACAATACTTCGGTCGTGAAACTGCTCGTATGGTTGTACGTCAACCACTTGAGCTTTTAGATGCTACTGAGAAATATGACCTTTACATCACTGTTGCTGGTGGTGGTATCGGTGGTCAAGCTGGCGCAATCCGTCACGGTATTACTCGTGCATTGATCGCTGCTGACGAAACTTTAAAACCTGCTCTTCGTCAAGCTGGTTTCGTTACTCGTGATGCTCGTGAAGTTGAACGTAAGAAACTTGGTTTACGTAAAGCTCGTAAACGTCCACAATTCTCTAAACGTTAATTCGTTTTCCGAATTCGGACAAAAAAACCTTGGCTTATGCCAAGGTTTTTTTTCATCTTTATATTTTCCCTTACTCATGAAAATCAGTCGTACACGATGCTTTAAAATGAATATTAAACGCTGATATCAATAAAAAGACGCTAGTTTTTATTGCTCTATTTTGACTGACTTAAACAAACATATGCTTAATCATCTATCCCAATTTGAGGATTGTTAACTTTTTACAACTTCATTAAAAAATACTTTCATGCAGTTTTTTAAATTAAGGGGATAAAAATGTTAAATAGGGAAATATGTTTATCATTCGCCGTAGCCGCTACAATATTAGGTACATCCAATATTGCACAAGCAAATAACTCACAATCAATAGATGCTTTAGCCGTGTGCTGGCAATCCAATACGGGTAAGCATGTTTGTGATGGACCCATACAAAGATTAATGTCTTCATATGAAAACATAAATAAAGCATTAGAGTTAGTTGGATGCTCAGATGGATACCCTGTACAAAATAACAGTCTGGTACATCGATCTTTAGGTCAAAAATTCTCAGTGGTTTACAAGTGTGGCTATAAACTTAGACCAGGCGACACAAGTGCATTAACTAACAATCGCGACGTCCGTCAATGGTGGAGTGGAATCATACATTAGTACACAAGGCCGATTCAAAGATCGGCTTTTTACATCGCTTTGGATAAAAAAGTTAAAGATTGAATTTCAACAATGCAAGGATAGAATTTAATAAAAAACGTTCCAGACATAAATACGAATCAATATAAAATCCAAGTGTTTTAATATGCATCGCTCATTAAACGATGATTTTAGCGTGCATTTTTAGTATCCTTATCTATTCATTAATACTTTGATTGGAATATGTCAGTCGAAACCACCCCATTACAAGGCATCACCGTTTATAGTCATGCAGATGACTTTCGATCGCATTGGATTCGCTTCTTACTGGCAGAAAAACAAATTAAACACAATTTATTTATTGTCGACGAAGACAACGAGGATCTTGCGAGTTTAAACCCATACAATCAACTCCCAATGATGGTTGAAAATGAGTTAAAACTTTTCAATACATCCATCATTTCTGAATATTTAGATGATCGCTATCGTCAGAATAAATTATATGCAGATGCTCCTGCTCCACGTGCAGAACAACGCCAATATATATGGCGTTTTGAAAATGACTGGTTAAAACTTGCAGATGATATGTTGCGCCACCCAGACACCCTTGATGTTGACGCACAAAAGGCAGCTCAAAAAAAGTTAAAAGATACTCTTATCTCGCTGACACCTTTGTTTCAGCACTATCCTTATTTCATGTCTGAACAATTTACAATTTTAGATTGCATGTTGGCACCGATTTTTATACGGTTAAGAACGATGGGTATTGAGCTTCCAAAGCAACAATGCCGCCCGTTTTATTTATATTGCCAGCGTGTTTTCAGTCGTCCAGCCTTCCTTAAGTCCATGACGGTTCAGGAAAAAAATCGTTATAGTCCTGAATTAAAATCCGCTTAAAAAAGCAAAAGAGTGAGTCACATGTCTGATCAAGAAATCAAATTAAGTCCAACTCGCCCGTATTTAGCACGTGCGATTTATGAATGGATTTGCGATAACAATCTCACCCCATATCTACTGGTAGATGCCACACAACCTTATACCGATGTACCTACACAGTTCGTTCAAGACGGTCAGATTGTTTTAAATATCGTGCCACATGCTGTACATCAACTACACATGAGCAATGAAGCGATTACTTTTTCTGCACGTTTTGGTGGTGTCTCCAAAGATATTTATGTGCCAATCAATGCTGTACTCGGGTTATATGCAAAAGAAAATGGTCAAGGATTATTCTTTGATCCTGATGAATATGCCAATGCACAAACGGATGAAAATCCGATAGAATCTAAACAGCAACAAAATCAAGAAAATGAAGCACCAAAGAAAAAACCAAGTTTAAGAATTTTGGATTAAAAACTTACAGGAGAGTTGAATGGCTTTTGATTTAGTACAATATTTTGTTGAGCAGACCAAAATTCAAAAGCCTCAGCTGTTGAAACAGTATCCAGCTGAACAACGGCATGAATATCTCAATGAATTAAATATCTTAGCTTTAGGCAAACTCATCAGCCTATGGCGTAAAGACAAAAAAAAAATATACCAAGAAATTCATGCCGCTGACCAACTTTATATTCAAGAAGTCGCACGGCATTTGACGACATCTCAACATAATCAGTCTACGCTGTCTCATCAAGAACTTGAAACTGCGACATCAGAGATTTTGACCTTACAGCTTAATGAACTTAAACAACTTGATGTAACAGGTCATTATCAACTACAAGGCATGAATGAATTACTTCAGGGTCAAGTTGAACATCTCTCTGGTAAAGCAAAAGATTGGGTTTGGCTAACAAATAACCTAAATGAGTTGATTGGTTCTCAACCTGTCATTCAAGAAGATATATCATTAGACCAAACGATGAAGGAGTTTCATGATATGGTCAATCAAGTTCAACATGATCACCACGATGTTGCTGAGCCAGAAGTAGTGGCTACACCAACTTGGGCAAAAGTTTTAGAACCTGTAGTTGCGATTGCAATTCTTTGGGTGCTTTACTGTGCCCTACAAACAGTATTTGCATAAATCCTGTGATAAAAAAAGCCATCTAACGATGGCTTTTTTTTTATTGCTTATTCAGCATCAACCTCAATATTCATCAAGATTTGACGTTTTTTCACTTGCTGGCCAACTTGTCCTACGATTTCACCCACAACACCGTCCACATCTGACTTAATTTGCTGTTGGATTTTCATCGCTTCAAGAATCAATAATGTTTGCCCTTTAGTTACACGCTCTCCAGGTTGAGCAATGACATTTATAATTGCACCATCCATTGGGGCACGAATTTTACCATCCCCTGCCACATCGGCAGTCTCAGGTGGTAAATAGGTAATATTTTCCACCATGACGTTGCCATTCGCGCGATCTAAATAAACGAAATTACCATCAAGAACATAGTCGATTCGACGTCGAATTCCATTAATGCTATAAATCAATTGCTGTGTATTTTGCGCTACAACCTCAATTGACTGGCTTTCACCACAGGTTTCAACACTCACTGAACGACCATCACGATGCACAATGAGATCTAACTTTTGATCATCATATCGAAGTTTCAGTGGCAATGCTGAAGAAACCCCTGTATTCCAATCTGTTTGCGCAGATGCATTTGTCAACAACGCTGCAACCAATGCTAAGCTTTCTAAATTTAGACTCTGCTTATTCAAACTCACATCACTTTGGAAATGCTGTTGAATAAAACCAGTATTAACATCACCTTCCACCACAAGTGGATGACGTAATAAGTTAACTAAAAACTCCTTATTACTGTTTACACCTAACAGTACAGAATCATTTACGGCACGAGCAAGTAAACGGATCGCATCAGTACGTGTTTTGCCATGTACGATGATTTTAGCCACCATTGGATCGTAGAATGGGCTAACTTCATCAGTTGGCATCATACCGTGGTCGATACGTACGCCTTCTAAATCCGAAGGTTGCCAGCGTAAGACTTTACCTGTTTGTGGTAAGAAGTCTTGGCGTGGGTCTTCTGCATATAAACGCACTTCAATGGCATGACCATTCATGGTCAATTCTTCTTGTTTCAGCGGTAAAGTTTCACCGTTTGCCACACGAAGCTGCCACTCAACAAGATCTAGACCTGTAATCATCTCTGTCACAGGATGTTCTACTTGCAGACGTGTATTCATTTCTAAGAAATAGAACTCACCCGATTGGTCTAGCAAGAATTCAACTGTACCCGCACCGACATAATCACACGCTTTGGCTGCGGCAACTGCGGCATTCCCCATCGCTTGACGTGTTTCTTGTGTCAATACTGGACATGGTGCTTCTTCAACCACTTTTTGGTGACGACGTTGAATCGAGCAATCACGTTCAAATAAATACACATAGTTACCATGCGTATCACCAAACACTTGGATTTCCACGTGGCGAGGTGCAATCACCGCTTTCTCGATAATCAACTCACCCGAACCAAAGGCATTTTCTGCTTCAGAACGTGCAGTTTTTAAAGCTTCAAGTAAATCCGCTTCTTGGTGAACAAGACGCATACCACGTCCACCACCACCTGCTGATGCTTTTACCATCAATGGAAAACCTACTTTTTTCGCTTGATCTGCTAAAAAGTCGATGTCTTGTTGGTCACCTTCATAACCCGGTACACATGGTACGCCTGCTTCAATCATGGCGATTTTAGACAAACGCTTGCTACCCATGAGCTCAATCGCACCTGCTGGTGGACCAATTAAGGTAATGCCATTTTCTGCACACGCTGCAGCAAAATCAGTATTTTCTGATAAGAAACCATAACCCGGATGCACGGCATCTGCGCCTGTTTTCTTACATGCTTCGATGATATTTGGAATCGATAAATAAGATTCTGATACTTTAGAAGGACCAATATAAACCGCTTCATCAGCCACTTGTACATGACGCGCATTTTTGTCCGCATCAGAGTACACAGCAACGGTTTCGTAACCTAAAGCTTTTGCTGTGCGCATTACACGAGCAGCAATTTCACCACGGTTTGCAACTAATACTTTTGTAAACGCCATAGTTCCACCAATTTTTTAGGCTCCTCTTATTTTGAGGAGCGTATCCTTTTTAATTCACATTCATACAGGCGTTGGAATGTGGTTTATTCTGCCCAGCTTGGTTGGCGTTTTTGAATAAACGCCATTGTGCCTTCCATCCCTTCTGCGCTTGCCACGGCATCTGCAAATTGACGTGCTGCATCATCAAGTAACGGCCCCAATTCTTCTTTGGTGGTACGATGTAATAATGCTTTTGTTGCACGCGATGCCAATGGTGCACAACGTTTAATTTGGGTAATGGTTTCCTCAAGTGCAGATGCAAGTTCAACTTCATCTGCAACCACTTGATGCACAATTCCCACCTCTAAAGCGGTTTGACCTTTAAAGCGCATACCTAATAATGCTAAGCGACGTGCTTGAGTTAAACCAACACGCGTCACTACAAATGGTGCAATTTGTGCAGGTAAAATCCCTAGACCAGTTTCTGGTAAGCCAAATTGTGCTTCTGCATGCGCAATTGCCACATCAGACACACATGCCAAACCAAAACCACCACCGAGTACAGCACCTTCAAGTAAAGCCACAACAGTTTGTGGTGCTTGATCGACTTGCTCAATCAACGCACCAAAGGTACGGTTAAATTCGGTATATGGTGTGTTGTTGCCCACTTCCATTGCTTTAGCACGAATCGCTGCCATATCTTTGATGTTTCCACCTGCACAGAAATGACCACCTTTACCACGTAAAATTACAGCACGTACAGACACATCATCTTTAATTGCTGTAAATACAGCCTGAATGGATTCCACCATTTTTAGGCTCATGGCATTACGGCTTTCAGGATGGTTTAACCATAACGTTAAAATGCCACCGTCTTGCTCTAGGATGATGCTGCCATCAACCTCTAAATTGGCAATTGAACTTGATAATGTCATATCAGATCTCCTGTTTATTTTTTCTTACCAGGAAGGATGTCCATCATCTTACAGATAATGCCAAGCATGATTTCGTCCGCACCACCACCGATCGATACTAAACGACCATCACGGTAGAATTGTGCTGCTGGGTTATCTGCCATAAAGCCATTACCACCCCAGAACTGTAAGCAGCTATCCGCAACTTCACGCGTTAAACGACCTGCTTTCAGTTTTGCCATAGACGCCATTTGCGTTACGTTTTCGCCTTCGATATGTAATTGGCAAGCACGATAGGTTAATGCTTTCAGCGCTTCGATCTCAGTCATTAATTCAGCAAAACGGAAATGGATATATTGGTTATCAATTAATGGCTGACCAAATGTCGTACGCTCTTTAGTGTACTGAATTGTTTTTTCGATACATTGCAACATACCACCCATGGCGTTAGCAGCACCCCACATACGCTCTTCTTGGAACTGAAGCATTTGCATCATAAAGCCCATGCCTTCTTGACCCACTAAGTTACGCTGTGGCACACGTACGTTGTCAAAGAACACCTGTGCAGTGGTACTTGAACGCATACCTAACTTGTCTAATGGCTCAGAGAATGTAATACCCGGTGTATTTGCAGGAACCACAATCATTGACTTATTAAAGTGTGGTTTACCATCAGAAGTATTCGCTAACAAACAGAAGAAGTCTGCTTGTAGAGAGTTTGTAATCCACATTTTGTGACCATTGATGATGTAATCATCACCATCTTTAGTTGCTGTGGTTTTTAGTGCTGCAACGTCAGAACCTGCTTGAACCTCAGATACTGCAATCGCTGCAACTTTTTCACCTGCAACTGCTGGCGTTAAAAACTCATCACGTAACTCTTTAGAACCAAAACGTGCAATCGCAGGCGTTGCCATATCGGTTTGTACACCCATCGCAAGTGCAACACCACCAACATTGATACGACCTAATTCTTCTGCAACCACCAAGTTATAAGAATAATCGAGTGCCAAACCGCCGTTTTCTTCAGGTTTACAGATACCCAATAAACCCAAATCACCCATTTTTTTGAATACTTCGTGGATTGGGAAACGACCTGCTTTTTCCCATTCTGCTGTAAATGGGTTGATTTCGTTTTCTACAAATTGACGTGTTGTACGGCGTAGCGCTTCATGTTCTTCAGTAAATTTCATTTTTGTCTTCCTTAAAATTTCAATATTTTTTTTAATCTTTAATCTCCCTTGCGAAGCCATGCTTCTCACCACTTTAAAAAGAGGGGGAATTCCTCACTTTTCACAGGGATGAGGAATATATTCCGCAAGAGGGATTTATTAGAATCTTGGTACACCAAAACGTGTTGGATTTAGTTCACGTGCTTGTGATTCATTAATCGTTTGCAATAAGAAAATCAGCAATTTACGTGTATCACGTGGGTCGATAATGCCATCATCATGCAACATTGCAGTATTAAATAGCGCTGTAGATTGTGACTCTAATTTCATCGCTGTTGATTGTTCTAAGAAGTCCAACATTTGCTCATTTGGCTCCATGCCAGATTCACGTTGTTTCGCCTCTGCAACAATACGAAGTACCTTACCAGCTTGCGCACCACCCATTACCGCAACACGAGAGTTCGGCCATGAGAAGATAAATTGTGGGCCAAGTGGACGACCACACATTGCATAGTTACCAGCACCGTATGAACCATGTGCAATGATCGAAATCTTCGGCACTGTACAATTCGCAACAGCTTGGATCAGTTTAGAACCATGTTTAATGATGCCGTTTTGTTCTGCATCTGTACCCACCATAAAACCTGTGGTGTTATGCAGGAATAAAATTGGGCGTTTGGTTTGTTCACATAATTGAATAAACTGTGCTGCTTTTGCTGCACCTTGTGGCGTAATCGGGCCATTATTAGTAATGATACCTAAGTGCATACCACCAATTTGCGACCAACCACATACCGTATGTGAATCATACTCATTTTTAAATTCGAAGAAATCAGAATCATCAACAATACGTGCAATGATTTCTTTCATATCCAATGGTTGTTTTGGATCTGATGGAATGATGCCAAGTAATTCTTCTGCTGAATAACGTGGCTCTTTATATTCTGGTGTTTCAAGCTTAACTTGCTCTTTCCAGTTTAAATGCTTAAAGATTTCACGTGCGATACGGATACCATCAGCATCATTTTCTGCTAAGTATTCTGCTGTACCGGCCACTTGTGCATGCATTTCTGCACCACCCAATTCTTCAGCAGTTGCCACTTCCCCTGTTGCTGCCAATAACAATGGCGGTCCTGCAAGCAACATTTCAGTTTGCTTACGTACCGTAATCACATAATCAGAAAGACCCGGTTGGTATGCACCACCTGCTGTGGCATTACCATGGACTACAGAGACTTGTGGAATCCCTTTTGCAGATAAACGTGCTTGGTTGGCAAAGGTTGTACCACCAGCAGTAAATACTTCTGCTGCGTAGTTTAAGTTTGCACCACCACTTTCTGCTAAAGTAATGATTGGTAATTTTTGCTCTAACGCAATTTGGTGTAAACGAAGGCTTTTGTGTACACCCATTGGAGCAATCGTACCGCCTTTGATCGCACTATTATTGGCAGCCACCATACAACGTGTACCGTTTACAAAACCAATCCCTGCAATGATCCCGCCACCTGCTTCTGAACCATCTTTATCATCATGCATCTTGTAACCCACAAGACCACACAACTCTACAAATGGAGAATCTGCATCGAGCAACATACGCACACGCTCATGCGGTAAAATCTTTCCTTTTTTATCAAACTTAGGCTTAGCTTTATAAGAACGATCTAGCGCACTTTTTTGAATCGCTCGAATCTCTTCGATTTGCTCGAGCAATTTCGCTTTATTCTGTTCAAATACTTCGCTTCCTACTGCAACTTCGGACTGAATCACTGCCATTCCGTTTCCTCCTTGTTCCTTATAATCTGGATTAATTCTTTTCGTCTTTTTTCTTTAGTACATCTGGAATAAATGCACGGTGGAAGCCGTTATAAGACTCACTATTTTCTGCAGATGATAATGGGAATACGCGTGTACCTTGTGAAGCCGCACCATCGATACGTACTGTCATCCCTGAAACAAAGTTGGCCGCTTCAGAAAGTAAATACACAATCGCTGAAGACACTTCCGATTCTGTTCCCATACGTTGTAAAGGCACATTGCCTGAAAGGTTTGGGATAATGAATTCTGCGACAGGGCCTGAATAGGTATCCATCCCTGATGAGATAATCCAACCCGGTGCCACACAGTTTACCCGCACACCTGATTTACCCCATTCCACCGCAGCCGTTTTGGTCAGGTTATCCACACCCGAACGTGCTGCACCTGAGTGCCCCATACCCGGCATACCGCCCCACATATCTGCTGCCATATTGACGATGGCACCACCATTTTTTGCCATCCACTGGTTATAGGCTTCACGCATAAGATAGAAGGTCGAATGTAAGTTATTACGGATGACCGCATCAAAACCATTGGCAGAAATACTTTCTAATGTTGATGGGAACTGACCACCTGCGTTATTCACTAAACCATCAATACGACCGAACTTTTCGATCACCTCCGCAATCATGTTTTTCACTTGTTCTTCTTCGCGGTTATCACACACGATGCCATGTGCATGACCACCATCTTCAGTGATTTCAGCAATCACATTTTCAAGTTTTTCGATCTTACGACCTGTAATCACCACTTGCGCACCAAGTGATGCAAGCTCATGTGCCGTACAACGACCAATCCCCGAACCACCACCTGTCACAATCACGACTTTGCCAGCGAATGCATCATTTCTAAAAATTGATTGATAACCCATTGCGCATACTTCCATTTTTATTTGATGTAAATTTTTCTGGATTGGGCATCATGGCGATGCCCAAAGCTGTGCTTACAATAAATTTGCAGGCACTTTCACTGGCATATCTAACAATTGTTGTGCAAAGGCTTTACCTTGTGGGTCAATACGTAAACTCGCAACACCACCACCACCAAGCGCATCAATCAATAAGAAGTTCATGGCATTTAAACCCGGTAATTCATAGCGAAGAACTTCGCCACCCTCACCGCCTTCAAATACATGCTTCATATATTCAGCAACATTGGCTTCAGTTAAAGATGCACGAATCCAAGGTAAGAATTCTGGTTTACGTGCAAGTACACCGATGTTGCTGTAGTTACCTTTATCACCACTACGTGCATGTGCAACTTCAACCAATGGCACTTCGATTTCATTACCTGTTAAAGTTGCCACTTCACCTGTAGGAATCGTTGGAATCTCTGCAAGCGGCTCACCCTGTTGTACATCAACTTTATGACGCTCACCATTGATATCCACTTCAACATTGAGTTGAGATTTCTCTACCAAGAACGAGAATAATTTAATCACTGGAGATGGTTTTGGACGACCACCCACAATCCCTGTTAATGCAGGTGCCATACCTGTTGAAGCTTGCGCAATCTCAGATGCAAAGAACATACATGCTTCTTTAAACATATGTTTAACGGCAATTTTCACCACAACTTCACGAGGTTTTTGCACACGACGATTTGCGCCATACGTTGTTTCTGTACCTAAAATCTCAATTGATTTTTCAGTAAATGGTGGAATCGAACGAAGCGCCATCACACGCTCAACTTTATTTAAAATTGCATTAGAAACGGCATAAGCTTTTTCTTCTGCATCTTGGCCTGCAAGTAAGAAACTCACTAACACACGGTTACCATCAGGATAGGTTGTGCTTACTTTGTAATGTTGTGTCGGTGCTGTACCTTTTGCACCTGTCACCAATACACGGTGCTCGCCTACTTGCTCAAGTTTGACTTGGCTAAAGTCAGCAGTTACATCAGGCAATAAATAAGCTTGTGGATGACCAATTTCATACACAATTTGCTCGCCCACAGTACCTGTAGAAACTAAACCACCTGTGCCATTTGGCTTAGTCACCACAAATGATGAATCTGCTTTCACTTCAACAATTGGGAAGCCCATATTGTCAAAGCCTTCAACCAAACGCCAATCTGTGAAGTTACCGCCAGTACATTGTGCACCACACTCAATCACATGACCTGCAAGTGCCGCCTGTGCCAATTTATCGTAATCGTTTAAATCCCATTTGTATTCATGCAATAAAGGCCCAATCACCACAGCCGAATCCACAACACGACCTGTAATTACAATATCTGCACCTAAATCTAAAGCATCACGAATACCTACGGCACCCAAATAAGCATTGCTACTTGCAACATGTGCAGGCAAAGGTTCACCTGTGAACATTTCTTTGGTGCCTTGCTTTTGCAATTCACCTTGCTTATCCATTAAATCGTCACCAAGTACCACCGCTACTTTCAAATCTAATCCAGCATTGGCAATCACTTGTTGAAGTGCATCACGGCATGCCAATGGATTTACACCGCCAGCATTACTTACAACTTTGATTTTCTTGTCCGCAATTTTTTTGATGAGTGGTGTCATGACACGACTAACAAAGTCCAATGCATATCCATGAGAAGGATCTTTCATTTTGGCTTTTGCCATGATAGACATGGTGATTTCTGAAAGATAATCAAATACTAAATAGTTAATATCCGACATATGTACTAATTGAAATGCAGCTGTGTTGGTATCTCCCCAGAAACCTGAAGCACATCCAATTTTTACAATTTTTTGTTCATCCTGAATATTTGTCATAACCATCTCATTATTCTGTTTAGAATTTAAGCTTAATCTACCAAGCAAGCGCTTGGTTTGTAAAGTGCAAAATGTTATTATTATTTGCAAATCTGCTTATTGCGCTAAAATTTGCATGGAAGCAACGCGTTTAGAAAACAAAATAGGATAAAATAACAAGATGATCGCGACCTCTATTGACCAAATTCAACCGATAGCCTGCTTTGACGATACACCACGTGGTCGTTTACTTTTGGGGGCAGCTTATTTATTCCATAAACAAGGTTATGCCAAAACCACTGTTCGTGAACTCGCACAGTTTATTGGTATCCAATCTGGAAGCTTATTTCATCATTTCAAAACCAAAGACGATATTTTGGCGCATGTGATGGAACAAACCATCATTTACAATCACGCTTGCCTTGAAAGTGCCATATCCACTTCAGACCATCCAGAGCAACAACTCAAGGCTCTGATTAAAGCTGAACTCGATGCGATCTCTGGGGATACAGGTTCCGCCATGGCTGTATTGGTCTATGAATGGTTTTCACTTTCTGAGGAAAATCAGAAGAAACTATTAAAATTAAGAAATGATTATGAAGGGATATGGCTGAGTGTCATCAAGGTATTACATGACAAAGGCAAAATTAAGCACGATCCTTTTATCTGGCGAAGACTGATTGGTGGGTCAATCGCTTGG
The DNA here is from genome assembly GCF_056783825.1 of Acinetobacter sp. 24-47-39. Classification (NCBI taxonomy): domain Bacteria; kingdom Pseudomonadati; phylum Pseudomonadota; class Gammaproteobacteria; order Moraxellales; family Moraxellaceae; genus Acinetobacter; species Acinetobacter sp. 24-47-39. The sequence continues at coordinate 1,549 of NZ_JBWYIP010000018.1, read as the reverse complement.
ACCGTAACTTGGTACAATCCAGAAGGGAAAATGTCACTTGATGAGTTAACCAATATCGTCTGGGATATGGCAATGAATGCTTAACTTTATATCTGATCAATTAAAAAAGGTGGCTTAAGCCACCTTTTTATTTCTTTTAGAAGCCCAGCTGTCGGCTTGCCAAATCTTTCATAATTTCCTCAGCTCCACCGCCTATCATATTCACTTTAACTTCGCGATATATACGTTCAGATTTCATCCCACGCATAAAGCCCATGCCACCTAGTGTTTGAACGGCTGCATCAGCACAGAATTGCATAGTTTGCGTTGCTACGTTTTTGAGCATACAAATTTGTGCAATCATTTCATTCCCCTGAAGTTCAGGACGACCCATTTTATATGCCGTATCTTCAAGTAAAGCACGAGTCGTTTGTAAACGTGTTGCCATATCTACCAATTTATGACGAACCACTTGGTGATCAACCAAGCGCTTACCAAAAGTACGTCGCTGTTGAGCCCAATCTAAAGCTTCTTCATAACAAACTTTTGCATAACCATAACTGCTCGCAGCCAAGAAGAAGCGTTCCATATTGAAGTTATTCATGATGACAAAGAAGCCCATATTCTCAGGACCAATCAAATTTTTTGCAGGCACTTTAACTTGATCGAAGTGCAAATGAGCTGTATCAGATGCCCACCATCCCATTTTATCTAACTTTGTTTTTGTAATACCTGGCGTATGGGCATCAATCAGTAGCATTGAGATACCATTGGGCCCTTTTCCTTCAGGATCAGTTCGAACGGCAACAGTATAGTAATCAGCACGAATACCAGAAGTAATAAATGTTTTTTCACCACTGACTACATAGTAATCGCCTTCTTTCACTGCTTTTGTTTTAAGTGCTGCAACATCAGAACCTCCTCCCGGTTCTGTTATTGCTAAAGCAGAAATCTTCTCACCTGATAAGATTTGTGGCAAAACCTCTGCTTTGACTTCTTCACTTGCAAAACTATTAATTGGTGGTGCACCGATCATATGTGAAAGTAATGAAGCGATTAACCCACCTGATGCCGCCTTTGCCAACTCCACACAACCTAATAAAGTATAGAATGCATCTGTATCTGGGATACCACCGTATTTTTCATCAAAACCTGATGCCATCAATCCAACTTCTGCAGCTTTTTTGTAGAGTTCCCGTGGAAAAGTCTCAGCTTCATCCCACTCATTTACATAGGGAATAATTTCTTTTTCTACAAATTTTTTTACTGCATCTGCAAATGCAAAATGTTCATCTTTGTAATAAATCGGATTGTATTGCATCAACTATGTCCCTGAAATTATTTAAATCCTCATAGGCATACTGACATTTATTGTTGTTTTTTTAATTGCAAGAATCATCAATCTTTTGGCATAAATTAACTGAATGGAGCCTCTTATTTAATTAAAAGCATTTAATTATTTTGAAATTCAATTTTTTGATATAAAAAAACACCCCCTTCTATTGAAGGGGGTGTTTAGAATAATGAGCTGGCGATGACTTACTCTCACATGGGTAACCCCACACTACCA
>NZ_JBWYIP010000017.1:0-60843 GCF_056783825.1 Acinetobacter sp. 24-47-39 | reverse complement strand
TTAGGAGCTGGCAGCCCTGAAGGTTATGCAAGCTGCTGTGAAGCTTTGGCTAAGGCGGATGTGCGTGAACAACTCAAACAGATTTCGATTCGTGTATTGATTATTGCAGGTCAGCAAGACCCTGTGACCACTGTGGCAGATGGTCAGTTTATGCAAGCAGCGATTACGGGTAGTCAACTTGTTGAGATTAATGCTTCGCACATTTCTAATGTTGAACAACCACAGGCGTTTAACCGAGCTGTGGCTGAATTTATTCAGGCTTAAGTTTAGAACAACTCAAACCTGAACTCAGGAAACATCACTTGTCACGGGTGACTCATCTTGACGCTTTGCCAGATTGCTCCACCAGTCTGGCTTTTTTTATGTCCTAGACTTCAATCATTTATTCAGTAAATTTTAAGAAATAAAACCTAATCTCAGCGTAGTTAAATATTAGAACTCATCGTATGCGCTACACATCTATCATTCAGCAATGGAAAAAACCAACGATAAGCCTAGCACTATTCAATTTAGTACTCTCAGTATGGGTTGGCATTGGTTTAAATATTGCGTTCTACAAACAACTTACTTCACTCACACCTTATCAAGGTTACCCAGCAATTCTTTTTTTAATAGGTTCATCTGTCTTAATCACAGCTGCTTATTTTTTTATTTTCAACCTTATTCATTGGAGATTGAACGTAAAGATATTTGCAAGTATCTGGATTGTATTAGGCGGTTTGTCTGCATATTTTGTAAGTAGTTTAGGCATTATTATTAATGCTGATCAGATTCAAAATATGATGCAAACCAATACGATGGAAGCATTTGATCTGATAAATATAAGATTATTTATTTGGGTTGTATTTTTTATTTTAGCGCCTCTTTTTTTTATTTATTGGGTGAATATCAAAAAATCAACGTTTTCTCATACCCTTTGCAGGAAAATGTTACACAGTGCAATCAGTTTAATTTTAGTGTTAGGTTGCGCTTATTTATATTATGTTGACTATGCAGCTATTTTTAGAGAAAACAGAGAGTTGAAAGGAATGATCAGCCCTCAAAATGTCGTTGCAGCGTCCTTCAGTTATTATAAACATCTTCAACCTCCCAAAAATACTATAATTCAACCCTACGGACGTGATGCACACCAATTTATTCAAACGGCGACCCATCAAACTCCAAAACTGATGGTTTTAGTGATAGGAGAAACAGCACGTGCAGAAAGTTTTCAGTTGAATGGATATGATCGAGCTACAAATCCAGAATTAAGCAAATTAAATATAATCAATTTTCGTAACGTCAGTTCCTGTGGTACTGCAACGGCGGTATCCGTACCTTGTTTATTTTCTGGTATGACTCGACAAGCATATACAGAAAAAGTCGCAAGACAACGGGAGAACTTACTCGATATTATTCAACGTGCGGGCTACAAAGTCACGTGGATCAATAACAATTCAGGATGCAAAGAGGTTTGTAATCGGGTTGAGCGTTATGAAATTCCCGAATCTATTCGTAAGCAATGGTGCGATTCTAAGGGTGAATGTAAAGATGAAATATTGATTGATAGCCTTAATGCCTATATTCAAGCCATTCCCAAAAATGATAAAACGCCAAGACTTATCGTACTCCATCAAATGGGAAGTCACGGCCCAGCTTACTATAAACGGTCCACTCATCAATACACACCCTTTCAGCCGACCTGTAACACGAGCGCAATTCAGGGATGTAGTCAACAAGCTCTGATCAATACGTATGATAATTCAATTGTATATACAGACCATATTCTCGCTTGGACAATCAATTTATTAAACAAACAAACTCAATTTCAATCCGCTTTATGGTATTTATCAGATCATGGTGAATCCACGGGTGAACATGGAATGTATTTACACGGCGCGCCTTATCAAATTGCACCATCACAACAAACTCATGTGCCGATGATCATGTGGTTTTCAACAGCATGGCGAAAACATCAAGCGTCAACTGTACGATGCATTGAATCTCAGAAAAATGATGTACTTAGCCAAGACAATGTCTTTCACACCATGCTAAGTTTATTGAATATTCATACTACAACATTACAACCCGCATTAGACCTCAGCCAACAATGCAAACCTCAATTACAGAACAGAGCCTAATATGAATAAAATCCTGATGATTGAAGATGACTTTATGATTGCAGAGTCATCTCAAAAGTTGCTCCAATATCAATCATTTGAAGTAGTCTGGGTCAATAATGGCATCGATGGCTTAAAACAATTAAATCAACAAGCATTTGATTTAGTGCTGCTCGATCTTGGATTACCTATGATGGATGGCATGCAAGTACTCAAACATCTTCGCTCACTATTTCCTTCAATTCCTGTACTCATTATTTCAGCAAGAGATCAACTTCAGCACCGTATCGATGGATTAAATCAAGGTGCTGATGATTATCTAGTAAAACCATACGAGTTTGAGGAGTTATTAGCGCGTATTCACGCCATACTCAGACGTGCATCTCAACAAAATACATCTCAGATAAAACAAATTTTAGAATTTGGCGGACTCAGGTTAGATCTTGAACAACATATCGCGAGTTTTGAAAATCAGACGGTTGAATTTTCAAACCGTGAGTGGGCTTTATTAATTCCACTCTTAACTTATCCAAATAAGATTTTTTCTAAGTCTAATCTTGAAGAAAAACTGTATGATATTGAAAATGAAATCAGCAGTAATACCATTGAAGTCTATATTCATCGCATACGCTCAAAATTAGGTAAAAATTTTATTCGTAATGTGCGAGGATTAGGTTATCGGCTAGGTCAGCCTACACCATAAATCAAGAATTGATACATGACGCAACCCTACTCTTTACAAAAGCAACTTGTTGTATTTACCTCAATTTTTAGTGTGGTGATGGGATGCATATTGGTTTTTTCAGCCTATAGAACAGCTTTAGAAGAAACAAATGAAATACTTGATGCTCAGCTGAAAAATCTGGCAGAGCGTGTTGCAAAATTTAATCCAGATCCTGTAAAGAGTAAATTTTCACATTTAAAACAGTACCATGAAGAAGATTTATTTGTAGATGTTTGGGCCTATGACCAACAATCACATTTACACGAAAAGTTTAAACAGTTGGTTGAGCCCGTCGCTAACTCAGGTTTTTATCATCACACTAATCATTATGGTAAATGGCATACCTATGTGATTCCATTGAAAACTGTTCAAGTCCAAGTGAGCCAACAAGACTCTGTTCGACAAGCTTTAGCCATAGAGCTCGCAATCAACATGTTTTTACCTTATTTAATCATTATGCCCTTCGCGATTTATGGCTTAGGTTTTATAATTAGAAGAAATTTTGCCCCATTTGAGCAATTTAAATCCGAATTAAGTACACGTAAACCAAATGAGCTGACCGTAATTGACCCTCAACAGTACCCTATTGAGCTAGTACCCAGCATTCAAGCGATCAATCAATTATTTCAAAGGATCTCTGATGCCCAACAAGAACAAAAACAATTTATTGCAGACGCCGCTCACGAATTAAGAACACCAATTACAGCATTAAATCTTCAAACTAAAATTTTACTCAAAGAGCTCCCCCATCACGAATCGTTAATCAAAATGAATAATGGTTTACACCGAACTCAGCATTTGGTCGGACAGCTTTTAAATCTCGCTCAACAAGACTCATTGAATGCCAGTAACGAGAAAAAAATGAGTATTCGGTTAGATGAACGTGCTTATCAATCTATTGAACAATTGATTCATTTAGCCTTAGCCAAAGAAATTGATTTAGGTATGGAACGTTATGAACACGTTCAAATTATAAATTATTCATCTGCTATAGATTCAATATTAACCAATTTAATAGAGAATGCGATTAAATACACGCCCCCCAATGGGATCATTAACGTTTCTACATTTCAAGAGAATGATATAGCGATCATTCAAGTCGAGGACAGTGGCCCAGGAATTTCAGCAGATCTCTATGAACGTATTAAAAAAAGATTTTATCGAGTCGAGCAACATCAAGAAATTGGTAGTGGCTTAGGTTTATCAATTGTTGAAAAAGCTGTAGAACGTATGGGGGGTAATCTTATCTTTGATCGCAGCCCTCAATTAGGTGGTTTATTGGTGAGAGTAGAAATTAAACTACATTAATTGCTTAGGCTAATTTAACCTTATCTTTTAGACTAAATATTACGACATTGAACATCCAAATCAACCAACCTGTCCAAAGATTATGACTAAAAAAATGTGCACCTCTAAGCATTTGCGTCCATCCCATAAGCATTCCCAAGAGAATTGCACTCAATAAGTAAAATTGAGCTAATTTTGTTTTTTTGTTCCTGAACACAAAATACCCACTCAATAATGCTAAACCTGCAGAAGCATGACCTCCAGGAAAACAATGCCCAACTTTACTACTGAGACTCCAGACAATTGTCATTCCCTGAGGTTGAGCTGCATCCCATGGACACATCAAGTTCGACTGTGATTTGAACAATGCTATTAAAATAATTGAAATTAAAGCAACTGCAAAAATTGTGATGTAATTTTTAGAGGTTTCCAAACTATGATTTCTCGATTTGGGATGAGCAACGATTAATGCATATATCAGCATACTGCAGTACATCGCGATTAGCACATATTTAACCCATTCATGCCCGACTACACTTGGCCAAAATGCATCCTTTAAATAGAATACTCCTTTTGAATTTAAGCCTAATTGAATCAATTTCATGTCGGCTGCACCATGTACTGGAAATAGATTGACCAAAATTAAATAGCTCAAGATTAAGGCGATACATTGCTTGCGATAGAAAAAACTCATACTAATTCATCGAATAAAAATGTATTTAAATCAATCAGGCTTAAAATTTTCTGAACGATTTGACATCAAATAGACTTTTATACTGCATAACGATATGCTTAAACCAACCTGAGTTGGGTTTTAAAAATAAAAAAGTGTTAAGGATAACCACGATGCAAACTCAAGAATTACTCATTCCGAATGGCAACTATCAAATCCAAGCGGATTTTTATATGCCAGAGCCGATCACAAAAGATTCTAGTATCATCATTATGGCTCATGGCTTAGGTGGAGAAAAAAGCTGTGGCTTAAACTCTTTCGCTGAAGCTTATGCAGAATTGGGATATAACGTATGCGTATTTGACCATTCTGGTTTTGGATTAAGCAGTGGTCCTGTTCAGCATCTTGTTGATAAAAATAGTCAACTTCAGGATTGGAACGTCGTTATCGACTATATTCAAACCCGATTCTACATCCCGAAAAAAAATATCATTTTATGGGGGTATTCGTTCAGTGGTGCGCATGTTCTAACATTAGCAAGTGAACACACCTTTAAAGCAGTGATCTCTAATTTTCCACACGTTGATGGTTTAGCGAGCTTGACACTGTATCCGAAAAAATATTTATTGCCTGCAACCATGATTGCATTACAAGATTTAGCCCTAGCAAAAATAGGTAGAGTCAAAACCATGCCTGTAGTTGCAAAAGATCGGTTTGCCATTTTGGCGGGTGAAGATTGCTATGATGCATATTATCGACTGATCCCAGACGGAATGAATTGGAAAAATGCTGTTCCAGCTCGAATCGTTGCAACCATTGGTTTATATCGACCAACAATGATCGTTCATAAAATTCAATGCCCTGTTTTTGTGTCAGGTGCGGAACTAGATTCACTTATTCCTGTCAAAGCAACACGTAAACTCGCACAAAAACTAAAACAAGGTGAATATCGTGAGTTCGTCTGCGGTCACTTCGATCTATTCCATTCGCCAGTTTTTGATCAACTCATCGCAGCGCATCAACGTTTTTTGGAAAAACTAAAATAAACTTTTAAAGTTGGTAGTTATATCCCTTACTGCTTAAGTAAAATTCACTGATGAAATGGCATTCTTTTAGAATGTCATCAGTGACTTGTTGATGCTGATAGTAGCTGTGTTTCATTAATGCAAAAACCATTTCAACCAGATACACCGCTTCCTCTTTTCTATTCAATTTCAGCGGATGTACTTTCTGCTCAAATACCGCTTGTAAATCATGAGCAATCTTCTCAATGACGATTTCCTGTAAATTAAAACCATCAACATGTACTGGCCCACCCAAAATCAAAATACTTGCAGCAGGATTTGAATTGTAAAACTCTGCCACCTTAGAAATTAGATCAAAACAAATATCACGTGTTGACCAAGTTTGATAGCACTCATTTTTAAACAAAACATAGGCCTGCAGTTCATCTAAATAACGTTTCACCAATATGCTGAACAAATGATTAACTGTTGGAAAGTATTGATAAATCGTAATCTTAGGAAGATCGGACTGTGCTGCAATTTCGGGAATAGTACAGTGATTGATGCCTTGTTCTTCTAATATTTTCTTCGTTGTTTCTAATACAAGTTCTAACCTTGCTTTACTTCTTTTTTGTACAGGAAGCTTAATTTCATCAAAAAGCATTTAAACAAATCCCCTGTCTTGCTGTTTAAAAATAAATCGATTATAGTCATAAAACCAACTATAGTTGGTTATGAATAAAAAGAACATCATTCAAGGATATGAATATGAACACAGTCTGTATCATTGGTGCAGGTCCGTCAGGAATTACGGCTGCTAAAAATTGTCAACAAAATGGTATTGCATACGATATCTTCGAGAAAAATGACAAAGTCGGTGGGAATTGGGTGTTTAATTCTAAAACTGGTCATTCTTCAGTCTATGAGAATACACACATTATTAGCTCGCGTACAATGTCTGAATATGAAGATTATCCAATGCCAGACAGTTATCCTGACTATCCACGACATGATCATCTACAGCAGTATTTTGAAAATTATGCCAAACATTTTGGTGTATATGACAAAATTAAATTTCATCACACTATTCACCATATTCATAAAAATGAAAATAAAAAATGGGTGGTGGATTACACCGATGATCAAGGTAAAGAACAACAGAAAATATATGACTATTTAATGGTTGCAAATGGTCATCACTGGAAACCGAAATACCCTGAGTATGAAGGTGAATTTACTGGCAAGTGGATGCATTCACATGATTTTAAAGGTGTAAATGACGACTGGCGTGGAAAGAAAATTTTAGTCATTGGTGCAGGTAATTCAGGCTGTGATGTTGCCGTAGAATCAGCACGTGTCTCAAAAGATGTGTATATATCGATGCGCAGCCCACAATGGTTTGTTCCAAAATTTATGTTTGGACATCCCGCAGACATACTCGTGAAGTCAATGGAAAAACTTCCGCCCAAAATGCGCCAAAAAATTCTGACCAAATTGGTAAAAGCATTCAGTGGAAATTACGCAGATTTTGGCTTGCCTGTAAATGACAAACCGATGCTGACACAACATCCAACGGCGAACTCTGACTTCATTGACTATGTGCGTCACGGTAAAATCAAACCAAAACCAGCGATCAAGCGTCTCAATGGTAAAATTGTAGAATTCGTCGATGGTACTCAACAAGAGTTTGATATTATTTGTTGTTGTACTGGTTTCTGGACCGTCTTCCCTTTCTTCGATAAAGATTTTATAGATTTCAAACATGCTGAAAAATTACCGCTTTACCGTAAAATGATGCATGCAGAACATGACAATCTTTATTTCATTGGTTTATTCCAGCCACTAGGTTGTATTTGGCCAATTTCAGATCACCAAGCCAATTTGGCATGTCAGGAAATCTTAGGAAAATATAAACGTCCAGCTGATATGAAAAAAGCGATTCAGCATGAGTTAGATCATCCACATTACAACTTTGAAGGCGGTCAACGACATGCAGCAGAAGTTGACTATAATGACTTCCGTGCAGAACTCGTATCTGACCTTAAAACTGCTGGTGTCATCATTCCAGAGCGTAAACCTTTGGTTTCAATCCGTAAATTAGTTGGTTCTTTACTGACTGCATAATTTAGTGTATTTCTAGGTCATCAGTGAGTGTTACGTTAATCGTGAGCACTCACCTTACATAAGTATAATCAACTCAAAATAACAACTTAAATGATCAATAGCAGGAGCTTTGCATGCACGGACGTATGATGTTTCAACCTTTATTAATCAGCAGTTTACTAGAACATGCTGCTGAATTTCATAAAGACACCCTGATCGTTTCAAAAAACACCGATGGCTCACTTTACGAAACCAATTGGGGCGATGTATCGGATAATGCTAAACGTGGTGCAAAGGCATTAAATGAACTTAAACTCATTCACGGCGATTGTATTGCAACATTAGCTTGGAACAATCATCGTCATTTAGAGGCTTGGTATGCTATTTCTGGTAGTGGTTTAATCTGTCACACCATTAACCCAAGATTATTTCCAGAACAACTGATTTTCATTATTAATGATGCACAAGATAAAGCGATTATTTTTGATAAAACATTCCTACCTTTGATTACAGGAATAAAAGCACATATTCCACTGGTGCAACATTTCATCTGCTTAGATGCACCTGATGAAAAGATTCGTCAAGCCTTACCCGAAGTCTTGTTCTACGATGATTTAATTGCGGGTCAAACTGCAGAATATACATGGCCTGAATTTGATGAAACCACTGCTAGTTCACTATGTTATACCTCTGGAACAACAGGCAATCCTAAAGGTGCTCTCTATTCTCATCGCTCAACTGTTCTTCACAGTTTAGCGGCCAGCTTACCTGACTCACTCAATCTGTCAGCCAAAGACATTATTTTACCTGTAGTTCCGATGTTTCACGTTCATGCATGGGGAACACCTTATGCCGCAGCGATGGTAGGTGCTTCAATTATATTACCAGGGCCGGGTCTTGATGGTGAGAGTCTAGTTAAACTCATTGATCAATATGAAGTGACTGTTGCACTTGGTGTTCCTACCATTTGGCAAAGCTTGTTGGTCGCTGCAAAAGCAATGAACAGTTCACTGACCTCTTTAAAACGTAATGTCATTGGTGGCTCGGCTTGCCCACCAAGCATGTTAGCGACATTCCGTGATGTATATGATTGTGAAACCATTCATGCATGGGGGATGACTGAAGCTAGTCCACTTGGCACTGCCAATCAATTCAAAGCCAAACATAAACAACTTTCTCAGGATCAACAAGCAAATCTACGTCTTTCCCAAGGTCGCCCGCCGTTTGGAGTCAGGATTCGTTTAGTGTCTGAAGAAAGAGGAACCGATCTTGTTCCACATGATGGTGAGTCTATTGGTAATTTACAAATCAAAGGACATTGGATTGTTGACAAATACTTTGGTCAGTCCGACTCACCATTGACCAGTGATGGATGGTTTGATACTGGAGATATTGCGTCTATAGATGCTGATGGCTATCTGCATATTAGTGATCGTGCCAAAGACTTGATTAAATCTGGTGGAGAATGGATCTCTTCTGTAGAGCTTGAAAATATCGCAATGGGTCACCCAGAAATTGCGATGGCTGCGGTCATCGCAGCACAACATCCAAAGTGGGATGAAAGACCTGTCTTAATCGCCGTTAAACATCCTAATAGCCAAATCACTGAACAACAACTCATTGATTACTATGCTGATAAAATTGCTAAATGGCAAACTCCAGATATAGTGATTTTTGTCGATGCCATACCGCTTAGCGGCACTGGAAAAATGCTAAAAAGAAAACTTCGCGAAGAATATGGACATGTATTAATGTGAGTTCAGGTTAATTTCTCAACTCACTCATACTAACTAAATAAAGCTGTAACTGTACATCAGTTACAGCTTTATATTTAAGCCATTACGAATAATTAAATTAGCAGTATCACGACCTGACAGATATGCACCATGCACAGTGCCTGCATAATCGGTATGACAATGTTCACCTGCAAAATATACTTGCGCTGGATGCTCTTTTTTAAAGATCTCTACATCATCTTTAGTATGTTTAACTTTTGGAAAACTAAATGAACCTAAACTAAACGGATCACTTCCCCAGCGGGTAATTATGATGTTCTGAATTTCATTGGAGTGCATGCAAATCTTCAATATTTTCTTGATATATTCATGCACCTGTTGATCCGTTGCTTGATCAACCCATTCTGACTTTGTACCTCCAACGAGAAGTAGATAAGTCGGTTTATTATATAAACAACTAAAATCTAAAATACTATACAGCTCACGCTCATCCCAAAAAAATGCCGTATTGTGTTTAAGTACATTCCCATTAAATTCTAGAGCTTTTGAAAATTGTATAAATATTTTATTGAAAGATCCAAAACCCAGCTTTTGAATCGATCGGACTAATCCACTAGGCAAAGGCGGCTCAAACTTAATTTTATCTTGCTTTAAGATACCGAGCGGAACAGTCACCACAACTTGAGAACCTATGTAAAGCTGTCCACATGCTGTTTTTATCTGGACTTGATGAGAGTCATGAACGATTTCAACAATATCTGCATTCGTATGAATCTCTAAATCAGCAGCCAGAACTTTAACAATCTGTTCATAACCTTTTGGAAATATCACTTCATCGCCTGAGAAGTAGCCTTCAAAATCCATAAAATTATGGGCTAATTGCTCTAAATCAGTCGCAAAAGGATCATTGGCAAGCCTTGAGTAATACTGCTTAATTTTTTGTGAGATGACGTCTCGATCAAAATAATGAAGTTGAAAACGTATCGTTCCTAAAACATTCTCAAGTTGCTCAAAAGCGGAGATATCCTGCTCTTTTGATTTATTTTGAAAAACCTTCTGAACATCACGAAGGCATTTTTCAAATTCTAAGCTCTCTTGTTCGGTAAATGGCTGACCATTGGCATGAAAATAATCCATTTGATCATAATTAAAAACTTGAGTATTGATCCGATTGGACTCTGCAATTTTCCATATCGGATTATTATCAATACCATGTATCCATGATGCACCAAGGTCAAAACAATGACCATCAATGTTTTGTGTATGTATTCTCCCACCTATACGATCACGTGCTTCTAATACAACAACATTAAATCCTGCTGATTTTAAATGCTGAGCACAACTTAATCCTGCAACACCAGCGCCGATAATATAAATAGGATGATTAAAGTCGTTCATTGGTTTTTTATTTGAGGGAATTGGCTTAAAGATATCGCTTTCAAAACTGTTAAAATAGTCGTGTGATGTAATGAATTTAAAAAGATTGGTAATCTTAAGAAGAGTTTAAAATTGTTTGAATCGAATAAATCACAAAAAAACGGCCATGAAGACCGTTTTTTTAGAATGCTTTGATTTTCTCGTTAATCTGCTGAGATATCTTCAAATAAAACTGAAGATAAATAGCGCTCTCCAGCATCAGGTAAAATCACCACTATGGTTTTACCGGCATTTTCAGGACGTTGAGCAAGTTCATGAGCGGCCGCTAATGCTGCACCACTTGAAATCCCCACAAAAATCCCTTCTTTGATTGCAGATTGACGCGCAAAATCAATTGCAGTTTGATTTTCAATCGCGATAACTTCATCCACCAAATCTAAATCTAGGTTCTTAGGAATAAAGTTTGCACCAATGCCTTGGATTTTATGTGGTCCCGGAGTCAGTGTTTCGCCACGCTTCGCTTGTCCAATAATTGGTGAGTCTGCTGGTTCAACTGCAACTGAGTATAGGGCTTGATTTTTAACTTTCTCAAAATAACGCGAAATACCAGAGATCGTACCTCCCGTACCTACACCAGCCACTAAAATATCAACCTTACCACCCGTTGCTTCAAAAATTTCAGGTCCAGTTGTAGTTTCATGAATGGCAGGATTTGCTGGATTTTCAAATTGCTGAGGTAAATAATAAAGCTCAGGATTCTCAGCAACTAAACGTTCAGCTTCTTGAACAGCACCATTCATCCCTTTAGCAGGATCGGTTAATACTAAATGAGCACCTAATGCTTTGAGTACTTTACGGCGCTCGATACTCATACTTGCAGGCATAGTCAGTGTGATGTCATAACCTTTAGCAGCAGCAACAAAAGCTAGCGCAATTCCGGTATTACCACTCGTAGGTTCAACAATATGCATGCCTGCTTTAAGCACACCACGTTGTTCTGCATCTGCAATCAAAGCTGCACCAACACGGCATTTTACTGAAAATGCTGGGTTACGTGCTTCCACTTTAGCAAGAACTGTAGCCCCACCCTGTATCACACGATTAATGCGAATAAGCGGTGTATTACCAATCGCTTCAGCGTTATTACTGTATACAGCGATTCCACGATTAGAAGTTTGTGGAAATTGAGTCTCTGTGGTCATGAACAATCCTTATATTCATAAAACAATACTTTTATCATAATCCTTTTTCATTTTAGATATATAACCATTTGTAAGATTTTCATATAAGATAAAATGAATAGGTTATTCTAAATATGAAATTATCACTTTACTGCTTTTAATCCATAAAAATTAGACATTTGACAAAAAGTTCTTAAATTTTGAAAACCAACCTGAAGGTATAGATTCTTCATCTCCTTCACCGTCATTAAATTAAAGTCATCATGTATTCTTTCCAACATGACCTGACTTTGTTTTTTACTTAATCCTATTTTTGTCACCAAATATTTTAATACTAACTGATCATTTGGTTCTTCGAATTGCATCAGATCGAAACTCAGAACCACGCCATCTTGTTTCAAAGCATGGTAAATATCACCTAAAAAACTCTTTTTGCATGCATGTGAAACAAAATGAAAAACCAAAATATTCAATACTGCATCAAAATTTTCAGGATATTTCTGGAGCACCGTCGTGTCACCTTGCAGAATTATGACTCGGTGCATTTGCTGCTTAAACTGAACGATCTGTTTTGTTTTTTCAAGCATCGCTGCCGATGGATCAAACACAACAAACTCCGCCTTTGGAAAATGATCTAATAAATAATTCAGTTCAAACCCAGTTCCGCACCCGACAATGGCAATTTTAGCTTCTTCTTTGAGATGAGTTTCAAGTAGCGCCAGTATATGTAGATGCATGAGTTCATATCCTGGTATGAGCTGCCTGATATGTTCATCATAGTTTTCTACGATTTTTGGGTGATCAAAATTCTTTGCCATATCGCTCTTCTACTATTTTTTAAAATTAAGCCGAACTTAGTGAACTAAGTTCGGCTTTGTTGTTTTTCTAGCTTGAAGTTAAAAAATATCCCTCAATGACGATTAAGCACTCTCATCAAAAATATTGAGTTGCTCACGCATATATTCTTGGAGTTTAAACTTCTGAGCCTTACCAGAAGCAGTCATTGGGAACTCTTTAAGAAAATGTACATATCGTGGCACTTTATTATGTGAGATATTGGCTTTGCAGTAATCTTTTATCACTTGTTCAGAACATTCATGTCCTTCATGCAAAATAATACAAGCACATAACTCTTCGCCATATTTCGGGTCAGGAAGCCCAATGACTTGAACATCGCTAACAGCTGGATGTTTATATAAGAAGTCTTCAATCTCTTTAGGGAATAAATTCTCACCTCCCCGAATCACAACATCTTTAATGCGACCTTTGATTTTGATAAAGCCTTCATCATCCATTTCAGCGATATCACCGGTATGCATCCATTTTGCGACATCGACGACTTCTCGGGTTTTTTCTTCTTCATCCCAATAGCCCAGCATTACTGAGTATCCTCGTACACACAACTCTCCGAGTTTGCCACGAGGCACTACTTTACCGTGTTCATCGACTATTTTAATTTCGATATGTGGATGAACTCGACCAACAGTGCTCACTCGTTGTTCTAGCGAATCTGTGATCGAACTTTGTGCGCTTACTGGCGCTGTTTCAGTCATGCCATAACAAATCGTGATATCTCGCATATGCATACGCTCAATGACGCGCTTCATGATTTCTTTTGGACATGGACTGCCAGCCATAATGCCAGTACGCAATGTAGTCAAATCAAATTCGTCAAATTGCTCATGATCAAGCATGGCAATAAACATGGTAGGCACACCATATGCCGCGGTACATTTCTCTTGTTCAATCGCTTTAAGACTATCAAGAGGATTAAATACAGCTGATGGATAGATCATGGTTGATCCATGTGTAATACAGGCGAGATTACCCATCACCATACCAAAGCAATGAAATAACGGTACAGAAATACAAACTCGATCTTGAGAAGTCAGTTTGATTGCCTCTCCCACAAAATACCCGTTATTCAGAATATTATTGTGTGTCAGCATGGTCCCTTTGGGGCTACCTGTCGTTCCGGAGGTAAACTGGATATTGATGGTTTCATCGAATTGAAGACCAGATGCTATCTCATTAAGTTGATCTAACTGCTCTGAAGTCGGTTCAGCCAATAAATCACTAAAGCGATAAAACCCAGTATGTTGTTGATCATCTATTTTGATCAAATACTTTAAATGCGGTAATTTTTCAGCATTTAAAACGCCATTGGTCGTATGCAAAATTTCTGGTGCAATTTGCGTCAAAATTTCTTGATAATTGGTCGTCTTAAAGGTCGATGCAATGATCAATCCTTTGCAAGATACTCGATTGAGTACGTATTCTAGCTCGTAGCTTTTATACGCAGGATTTAAGTTGACCAAAATAATTCCAGCCTTGAAGGCTGCAAATTGTGCGATCGTCCATTCCACACAATTAGGGGACCAAATTGCTAGACGATCTCCCTTTTCTAAACCGATTTTTAATAAACTACATGCAAAAGCATTTACTTTCTCTTGTAACTGCTGATAGGTCAAACGTACATTTTGATGCACACTGACCACAGCATCCTGATCGGCATATTGTAGGCATGCTTGATCAAATTTATGGCCTATGGTCATACCCAATAAGGGTTGCTCACTGGTGCCATAGGCATAACTGAGTCGTAATTGCGTCATTGAATCATACTCCTTGATTCTATTTTCTTATATCAATCCAATATTTCTTTATTAATTACGCGATTACTCGTTTAAACATGACATCCTTTTGTGTGAATTAAATTAATTTTCCTCCTTTGCCTTAACTGCATTGACACAAAAGTCTGCAATTTGCTTAACGAAATAACCTTTATAACCGTCATCAAACATCACATTACGCGATGGATTTAAAGGTTCAATCACAACGAATGTCATCGCACCAACCACGCATAATGCAGCTGTATTTAAATCTTCAAATTCGAACTCACCATTGACCTTTCCTTCGGCAAGAATCTCCTTAATGGATTGTTTTATCAGTTGCTTACTTCTAAAACGTTCATGCTCAATCGTTGGGTCTACGGGCTCAAACATGAGTGAATATGCAAGTTGAGGGCTATTCAAAGCACGTTTTACGAAAGCAGTGACGGCCTTTGTCAACTTCTCAGTCGAAGTCCAATCATTTTTTGCAATCTGATTCAGAATATCGACCTCACCTTTGATGGCCTGTGAAAGCACTTCAATCAAAATCTGATTTTTGTTCTCAAAATAGCGATAGACCAAACCACTCGAGACACCAGATTTATCTGCAATCGCTTGCACTTGTGCATCTTTAAAACCACCACCCGCAATAAGTTCGCGCGCGGATTGCAGTATCGATTGACGATTTTGCTCCATACGCTCTTGCATCAAAGTGGATCTTTTATAACTCATAATTGTTCACCCAATCAACTAAAATGAATTATAAATCATTTTCTGAATCTATATTCACTTTTTTAAAAAATAACTGTATTGTATTTCTCAAGCAAGGACAAAATGCTTCACTGGAAATAAAAATTAAATTTTAGGATGAATGAAAATGAATTTACAGAGTATCGACTTTGGACTAGACGAAACACTAATCGCTTTACGTGATTCTGTAGCTGCATTCTGTGCAAAGGAAATCGCACCTATTGCTCAACAAGTTGATCAAGACAACTTATTTCCAGCTCACTTATGGAAAAAATTTGGTGATATGGGGTTACTTGGACTTACCGTGAGTGAAGAATACGGTGGTGTCAATCTGGGTTATTTGGCTCATATCATTGTCATGCAGGAAATTTCACGAGCATCTGCTTCCATTGGACTTTCATACGGGGCACATTCAAATCTTTGTGTGAATCAAATTAACCGTAATGGTAGCGAAGAACAAAAACAAAAATATCTTCCTAAATTAATTTCTGGCGAATATGTCGGTGCTTTGGCAATGTCTGAACCGAATGCGGGTTCAGATGTCGTTAGTATGAAATTACGTGCTGAAGATCATGGTGATCACTTTATACTTAATGGCTCAAAAATGTGGATTACCAATGGTGGAGATGCTGACGTGCTGGTGGTTTACGCCAAAACTGACATCAATGCTGGTGCCAAAGGCATGACTGCTTTCATTATTGAAAAAGGCATGGAAGGCTTTAGTCATGGGAGTCACTTAGACAAACTCGGAATGCGTGGTTCAAATACTTATCCCCTGTTCTTTGACAATGTCAAAGTGCCTAAAGAAAACGTGATGGGTGGTGTGGGTAACGGTACAAAAGTGCTCATGAGTGGATTGGATTACGAGCGTGCAGTTCTCAGTGGTGGACCACTAGGCATTATGGATGCATGTTTAGATGTGGTCATCCCATACATTCATGAACGTAAGCAATTCGGTCAATGTTTAGGTGAATTCCAACTCATGCAAGGCAAAATTGCGGATATGTATTCTACATGGTTGGCAAGCAAGGCTTTGGTTTATGCCGTGGGTGCAGCATGTGATAAAGCTGATCATGATCGTGGTTTACGTAAAGATGCAGCAAGTGCCATTCTCTACTCAGCTGAAAAAGCAACGTGGATGGCTGGTGAAGCAATTCAAACCCTTGGGGGCAATGGTTATATCAATGATTACAGCACAGGTCGATTGTGGCGTGATGCCAAACTCTATGAAATCGGTGCAGGAACTTCTGAAATTCGACGCATGTTAATTGGTCGTGAGTTATTCAACGAAACCAAATAATTCAAGTTAATACAAGGAAGTCATTGATGAACGAAATTAAAAGTAAAATCAATCCACGTAGTGAAGAGTTTAAAATCAATCAAGCTGCAATGCTTGAATTGGTCGCAGACTTAAAAAAACAAGCTCAAACCATTGCCTTAGGTGGTGGGGAAAAAGCACGTCAGAAGCATTTAGCACGTGGAAAACTATTACCGCGTGAGCGCATTGATCAACTCATTGATGCAGGAACTGCCTTTCTTGAAATTGGTCAACTCGCTGCTTATCAAGTTTATGCTGACGTTGTACCAGCCGCAGGTGTGGTTGCAGGTATTGGTCAAGTGCATGGTGTGACATGCATGATCGTTGCCAATGATGCAACAGTTAAAGGAGGTACATATTATCCTTTAACTGTAAAAAAACATTTACGTGCGCAAGAAATTGCTGAACAAAATCATCTTCCTTGTATTTATATGGTCGACTCAGGCGGTGCATTTCTGCCAATGCAGGATGAAGTATTCCCTGATCGCGATCATTTTGGACGAATTTTTTACAACCAAGCACGCATGTCGAGTAAAGGTATTGCACAAATAGCCGTGGTTATGGGGAGTTGTACTGCGGGTGGCGCATATGTCCCTGCCATGTCCGATGAAACAATTATTGTCCGCAATCAAGGTACGATTTTCCTCGGTGGTCCACCTTTGGTAAAAGCTGCAACAGGTGAAGTGGTGACTGCTGAAGACCTTGGTGGTGGCGATGTTCATACCCGTTTATCTGGTGTCGCAGATCATCTTGCAGAAAGTGATGAACATGCGATTCAAATTGCACGCAATATTGTTCAAAACCTAAATATCGAACCGAAAGCATTTAAGACCGAAATTGAAGAACCACTTTATAGTGCTGAAGAACTCTATGGTGTCATTCCGAGTGACTCACGCAAACCCTTTGACATCCGTGAAGTGATTGCACGTATCGTGGATGGTTCAAGACTTGATGAATTTAAGGCTCGTTTTGGTACAACCTTAATTACAGGTTTTGCATCTATCTACGGCATGAAGGTCGGGATCATTGCCAATAACGGAATTTTATTTTCAGAGTCTGCTCAGAAAGGTGCGCATTTCATTGAACTGTGTACGCAACGCAATATTCCACTGCTCTTTATCCAAAATATCACCGGTTTCATGGTCGGTCGCCAATATGAAAATGAAGGTATTGCCAAAAATGGAGCTAAATTGGTCATGGCAGTAGCGACCGCAAATGTTCCTAAAATCACCTTGGTGGTCGGTGGTTCTTTTGGTGCAGGCAACTATGGAATGTGCGGTCGAGCATATTCTCCTCGCTTCTTATGGACTTGGCCGAATTCACGTATTTCCGTGATGGGCGGTGAACAAGCTGCTAGTGTTCTCTCCACGATTAAGCGTGATCAAATTGAGCAACGTGGTGAAACTTGGTCAGCTGAAGAAGAAGATCAATTCAAACAACCTTATCGTGATCAATTTGAAAAGCAAGGACACCCTTATTATGCATCTGCACGGTTGTGGGATGACGGTGTGATTGATCCAGCAGAATCACGTCATGTCTTAGGTCTGAGTTTGGCTGCTGCATTGAATGCACCAATTGAACCAACTCAGTTCGGCGTGTTCCGCATGTAAGGAGATAATGACATGAGTTATGAATTTTTACAGCTTGAAATTGAACGCCAAGTTGCGACCGTTTGGATTAATCGTGCTGAATTACACAATGCATTCAATACACAAGTGATAGAAGAGCTGAATCACTGTTTCACAACTTTAAATGCTAATGATGACGTTCGTGTTGTCGTTTTGGCAAGTCGAGGTAAAAGCTTTTCTGCAGGTGCGGACCTTAATTGGATGAAGCAAGCAGGTCAAGCATCAAAAGTGGAAAATGAAGAAGATGCTTTGAAACTTGCCAAAATGTTACAAAGTTTAGCCACGCTGAAACAACCGACTATTGCACGTGTCCATGGTATTGCATTTGGCGGCGGCATGGGGCTTGCTTCAGCATGCGATATTTGTGTGGCTTCCACTGATGCTAAGTTTGCCACTTCAGAAGTGAGATTAGGTTTAGCACCTTCAACGATTAGTCCATACGTGATCCGTGCCATCGGTGCTCGTCAAGCATCTCGATATTTTCTCACTGCTGAACGTATTTCTGCAGAACAAGCAAAGCATATTGGTCTCGTCCATGAAGTTTGTCAGCCAGAACAGTTGGATGCCACCGTATTGGAAATCATTGATGCAATTTTGCTTGGTGGCCCTGAAGCTCAAGCTGCATCAAAGTCTTTGATTCGTTTAGTTGATCATCAAGAAGTCACAGAAGATTTACTGATTCAAACCGCTCAACACATTGCGCACGTACGTCAAGGTGATGAAGCCAAAAATGGCTTAACTGCTTTTTTAAATAAACAAAGCCCAGCATGGATTCAAGCAACGGCAGAACAATAAAAAGGAATTCAATATGTTTAAAAAAATTCTCATTGCAAACCGTGGCGAAATTGCATGTCGTGTGATTCGTAGTGCACAAAAATTAGGTATCGCAACCGTTGCAGTCTACTCAGATGCAGATGCCCAAGCGCAGCATGTCAAATTAGCAGATGAAGCTATCTATATTGGTGAATCCCCTGCTGCACAAAGTTATTTACAAGCAGATCGTATTATTCAAGCTGCACTAAAAACTGGAGCGGAAGCCATCCATCCAGGTTATGGTTTCCTATCTGAAAATGATCAATTTGCTGAAGCCTGTGAAAAAAACAACATTACTTTTATAGGGCCTCCAGTGGCTGCCATCTTAGCCATGGGTTTAAAGGCAACGTCTAAAGCATTGATGGAAAAAGCAGGTGTACCACTCACACCTGGGTATCATGGCAGCAATCAAGATGCAGATTTTCTTAAACAACAAGCTGATCAGATTGGCTATCCTGTACTGATTAAAGCCAGTGCAGGTGGTGGTGGTAAAGGCATGCGCTTAGTTGAGCGTGCTGAAGATTTTCTTCCTGCACTCAACTCATGCAAAAGTGAAGCGAAATCAAGCTTTGGCAATGATGACGTTCTAATTGAACGTTATGTTGTCAATCCTCGTCATATTGAAGTGCAAGTTTTTGGTGACAAACATGGCAATTATGTTCACCTCTTTGAACGTGATTGCTCTGTGCAGCGCCGTCACCAAAAAGTCCTAGAGGAAGCCCCAGCCCCTAAAATGGCCGAAGTTAAACTCGATGCGATGCGTGAAGCTGCGATTAATGCTGCCCGAGCAGTAGACTATGTCGGTGCTGGAACGGTTGAGTTCATTGTTGAGCAAGATGGTACAGCATACTTCATGGAAATGAACACTCGCCTTCAAGTTGAACACCCTGTGACGGAAATGATCACAGGACAAGATTTGGTTGAATGGCAATTACGTGTTGCTTATGGTGAACCTTTGCCAAAACAACAGTCTGAATTAAAAATTCATGGCCATGCACTTGAAGCTCGTGTTTATGCAGAAGAGCCAGAGAAAGGATTTCTCCCAGCAATTGGAAAAATTAATTATCTTCATTATCCGACTCAAAATGAATGTGTCCGTGTTGATAGTGGCATTGTGCAAGGTGATGAGATCACAACGTTCTATGATCCAATGATTGCTAAACTCATCGTATGGGGAGAAAATCGTGAAGCAGCACTCGTCCAAATGCATCATGCTTTGAGCCACTTTCATGTCGAAGGCTTAGGCAACAATATTGCATTTTTAGATCGCTTAGTGGCATGTGACTCTTTCAAAAATGCCAACCTAGATACTAATTTAATTCAGCGCGAAGATGAGTTCCTATTTAAAACCACTACTCCTTCTTCGTCTGAAACAATTGTCACAGCAGCATTTATTGAACTGCATTCTCAGTTAAATGAATCCAAGCGTACAAGCCATCCAGTTTGGAAAGCAAAACCCCTGTGGAGAAGTAATGTTGATGCGCGTACACCGATAAAACTTGAACATCTCGGACAAACGTATCAAGTTGAATTTATCTCAACTTCACAAGGGTTCGAAGCACAGCTTGATGGCGAAAGCTACGCTATCTCAGGTCAGTTGCTCAATGAAAATCTCATGGCGATCTATACCTCTTTCGGTCAAGAGAAAATCAGTTTTAAAAAAACCAATTATGCGGTCACCCTATTTAAAAATGGGCAGACTTTTAAATTTGAACTCATCAAACCTAATTTTAATACAAATGATCAATCTTCATCTGACTCAAATCTAAAAGCACCAATGCCGGGTGCAGTGACACAAGTATTTGTTTCAGCAAATCAACGTGTAAAAAAGGATGAAGTGTTATTAACGTTAGAAGCAATGAAAATGGAATACGCTATACGTGCACCATTTGATGGTGTCGTAGTCGCAGCTTATTTCCAACAAGGTGATCAAGTGAAAGCTGGTGATGAGCTGGTTGAGTTTCAAGCTGCTGAGGAGAATGCGGCATGATGAAAACAACCAATCAAACCACACCAAATCACGATAATTTTGTGAAAATCGTTGAAGTTGGACCTCGTGACGGTCTTCAGAATGAAAAAACACCCTTAACATTCGAAGACAGACGCAATCTTATTCTTGATTTGATGAAAACTGGTTTGAAGAATATCGAAGTCGGTTCTTGTGTATCTGCAAAGTGGGTACCTCAAATGGCTGAAAGTGATCAACTCTATGCTAGCCTACCACATGATGAAGATATCCAGTTCAGCTTACTGACACCAAACCTTAAGGGATTCGAGTCAGCTTTAGCTGTAGGCTGTAAAGAAGTTGCGGTTTTCACCGCTGCTTCTGAAAGCTTCACTCAAAAGAATATAAATTGTTCAATTGAGGAAAGTTTTGAGAAGTTTGCTGATGTATTACAGTTTGCTCAAAAACATGATATTAAAGTACGCGGATACGTTTCATGTATCGTCGACTGCCCCTATGAAGGTCCAATTGATCCATCTAAGGTTGCTGAAGTCAGTGCAAAGTTAATTGATCTAGGTTGCTACGAAGTATCCTTGGGTGAAACCATCGGCACAGCTACACCTGATCGTGTTTCCAAAGTTTGGAATGCATGTTTGGAACGAATTGAACCACAACTTTTAGCTGGTCATTTTCACAATACCTACGGCATGGCAATTGCCAATATCTATCAATCACTGACACAAGGCATTCGCATATTTGACTCATCGATTGCAGGACTTGGCGGTTGTCCTTATGCCAAAGGTGCTTCGGGTAATGTATCCACTGAAGACTTATTTTATCTCTTGTCCAATATGGGCTATGAAACTGGCATTGACCTAGATGCCCTGATGCTTGCGAGTCGTAACATTAGTCAAGTTTTGCAACGAAACAATCCATCTAACTATGCCAATGCGTATTGGCAAAAAAAATGTGCTTAGTACGTATCAGCATTATGAAATGATGAAGATCGGAAGCTGATTCAGGATGAACAAAATAAAAATACAATGAGGTGTTCAATGACGAACAAAGTGTATGAAAGTGCTGAAAGTGCACTGAACGATATCATTCAAGATGGTCAAACCTTAGCTGTTGGTGGTTTTGGCTTATGTGGTATTCCTGAGGCTTTGATTGCTGCCCTGAAACAAACAGGAGCTAAAGAGCTGACTTGTATTTCAAACAATGCGGGTGTAGATGGTTTTGGTTTAGGATTATTACTCGAAACGAAACAAATTAAAAAAATGATCTCGTCCTATGTCGGAGAAAATAAAGAATTTGAGCGACAATACTTAAATGGTGAACTTGAAGTCGAGCTAACCCCTCAAGGCACTTTGGCTGAAAAACTCCGTGCTGGTGGAGCTGGGATTCCTGCATTTTTTACCCAAACAGGCGTAGGCACGTTGATTGCAGAAGGTAAAGAAGTACGTGAGTTCAATGGAAAAGAATATATTTTAGAACCCTCTTTAACTGCAGATGTCGCTTTGGTCAAAGCGTATAAAGCAGATAAGGCGGGTAATCTAATCTTTAGGAAAACAGCTCAAAATTTTAATCCCGTTTGTGCGATGGCTGGGAAAATTACAGTCGCTGAAGTTGAGGAAATTGTAGAGATCGGTGAGCTCGATCCCGATTCGATACATTTGCCTGGCATTTATGTAAATCGTATCGTTCTTAACACCACACCAGAAAAAAGAATCGAACAAATGACCTTAAAGGCGGAGGCATAAGTTATGGCATGGACGCGTAATGAAATGGCACAACGAGCTGCCTTGGAGCTCGAAGATGGATTTTATGTCAATTTAGGGATTGGATTGCCAACATTGGTTGCGAACTATATTCCTGAAAATATCAATGTTTGGCTCCAATCTGAAAATGGTTTGCTAGGAATTGGCGAATTTCCGACAAAAGAAACCGTAGATGCTGACCTGATTAATGCGGGTAAGCAAACCGTTACGGCGCGAGCAGGCGCTGCATTCTTTTCCAGTGCTGATTCATTTGCCATGATCCGTGGTGGGCATGTGAATATAGCTATACTTGGCGCTATGGAAGTCTCTGAGCAAGGTGATCTTGCGAATTGGATGATTCCAGGGAAAAAAGTCAAAGGTATGGGTGGAGCAATGGATTTGGTGGCTGGCGTACAAAAAGTCGTCGTGCTGATGGAACATTGTGCCAAAGATGGCACCCCAAAAATTGTTCCGGAATGCTCACTGCCTCTTACAGGTAAAGCAGTCGTTCATCGCGTGATCACAGATCTAGGGGTCTTGGATATCACGCCTCAAGGGGTAAAACTGATAGAACTGGCTCATGACGTCACCTTTGATGAGATACAGAAAGTGACTGGTGTTCCCCTAATTCAATCGAAATAAGATCTCTAAAAAAACCACGCTAAGCGTGGTTTTTTATTTAGAAAGCATTCATCAAAGAGACGCCAATACCCGCATAGGTAGCACGATGATTATAATCAATCAAACTCTCACCATACCCATCGAATAATTGAAAATGACCTCTAAGTTTCCCACTGATTGGGAATGCCCAATCAAATTGTACAGCTCCTCGAGAATCATCCCCACCCTTAAGTGAATGTCTTAACATCAAACTAAAATCATGATCATTCCAACGGTAAAAAGTCGTCAAATCACCACGACCAATGTAGTTTTTAATGTCAGGATTGTTATCATCATTAAAATCTTCTTCGATTCGATACCAAGGTCGAATCATCATAGCGAAATTATCACGCTCAAATCCTAAGTTCAGCATCACACGGTTCCAACTACGTGATAAAGGATCCGAACGTCCATTTGATTGATGATTCAGCGTTAAACCGAGTAAGCGACCATTTAAACCTAAAAATTCATAGTTGGTTCGAAACACAATACTTGCTTCAGGTTCATAATTCGTTTCACGAAATGGTCGTGATTCTTCAGAGTTGTAAACCTGCCAACGAGACGACTGGGTATAACCTAACCAAATATCGCCATTATTCCCGATTAAGTTTTCAACAGCTTTGGTTTTCAGTGAAATTTGAAACTTAGACTCTAAAGACTTTAAATTTTGTTCATCTTCTACGGTGTTTTGAGGATTTGGACTCGATGGAAATTCGTTCTTATCAGACGTCCAAAATGCAGGAAGCAAATACACAGGTTGATGTGCACGGATATTCCATGTACCTAATTTACTGTCTTCAGCCAATTCCCATCGTTTATCAAGCAACGATGAATTTGGTGTAATTACAGGACCTTCCACTGAAAACAAGTTTTCAACTTTTTGTTCGATTTTAGACTTTAAATCCTGTGGTTCAACCTGCGGTGCTGGTATTTCACGCGCAGCCTGACGCTCAGAAACATACGCAGGTTGCTCAAGTTCAGGGGCTTTGAACAATGCATCATAACAGGCTAAACGCTCTGCATTTGAATCAAGTGCAACGCACGCTTGTGGTGACGCTGGATTCGCTGGTACCACATCTGTTGCCCAAACAGTCTGTATAGGCAAACACATAAACGACGACACACCCAACCATATTGGTGAACGTTTTATTCTATTTCGCATTGGCTAAGCCCCATTTTTAATTTTAATTCACTTGTTTTATTGAAAACCCAAGTTCTGCAAGTTGCTCTTTTTTAGCCATTGGTGCTACAACAGCCTTCGTTGGTTTTTGGTTCACTAAATACGTTTCTGCTACACGTTTTAGATCATCTAACGTTACATTGAGCAAACGCTCTCGTAAAGTTTTTCTGAATTGAGGCGTACGTCCATGCAATAATGCATAACATGCAGTAATAGCTTCACCTGCTGGAGAACCTGGCTTATCCATGCTCGATACAAGACCAAGAATCGCCTCTTCAAGTTGGTGTGGTTTTTGTTCAGTATTCAATAACCAATCAATACTTGCTTCAAAATCTTGGAAAGTTTCTGCTAAACGTGGATCACGATAACTATAGAATCTAAATGCACAAGCATTGCCATCATAGCTTGCACCACCACCATAAGCGCCTCCTTTTTCACGGATTGCACTATGTAGGAAACCATTACGTAGATAACCCGCAAGCACCATTAACGGTGCTGCATCCGGATGAGAAACTTCAACTGCTGGATAAGCAGAAGCACAGAATTGGACATTGGATTGAATCAGCCATGCTTCATCATTTTGTGTTTGTTCAAAATTAACTTCAGTAAGACGCACTGGTTCACGATTCACTTCAAGTTTATCCCAAACATTTTGAATTTCTTCAATTAAACGTTCAGACTGCTGCTCTTCACAGACCAGTAGGAACTGTTTAGGCGCGAGTAACAACAAACGGTGAATATTTTGCAGTTCTTCAATGAGATGCGCATAAGCTTGCTCATCTGTTTCAATTCTTTGAACAAGCTCGCTCAACCAATTAAGCGCACCTAAGCCAGTATTATTATAATCACGTAATGCCAATGCACTCATATTACGAGAAGCGATCTGCATGGCATAGCTATGTCCAGAACCAGACAAACGGGATGCCCAACGCGTCTTACGTTGTTGTAAGAGTTCAATAATACGATCCTTTTCATCAAAACGCAGTTTCTCAAATGCCAATTTTAACAATTGAATCGTATCTAGTTTGTGGGCAAGCGATTTTGTTGTCAGCGTTAAAAATGCGCTAATTTTACCTTTATCATCAACTTTACTACGTAGAGATGCCCCCATCCCAAGGCCACCACTTACCGCTGTTTGTAATTGCTGTAATTCTAAATAATTATATTGACCTGCACCGACCTCGCCCATGAGCACTGAGAGTAAGTTAAAGTAAGGTGATTTCACGACTTGATCAGGAATTTGAATAATCACTTGTTGATAATAAATTCCGTTAGTACCAGCATGGTATAAGTTCAAGGGTGTATCTAAGTTATTAGAAATGATTTCTCGCAATTGACCTTGAACGACTGGAAGCTCAGCAGGAATATCTTCTAAACCAACTTTCGGCAATAAATCTAAGTTATCAGGAGTTGCCTGTCTTTCATTTAATGCCTCAGTCTGGCGTACAATTTCCGCTTTTTCGGCATCTGTTAAGCGTGCACCTATATCAGCTAAACGCTGTTTTTCTGCTTCAGCCTCTAATTTCGACTTATTCGCATCTGGTACAAGCGTCATCTGTACACGATGCGGATTATCAATCAAGTGGGTCTTAATCAGATTAGGCAACCACATCGGGTCTTTCAACTGCTCTTTCACTTGCTCAATGGTCGAATCTACGTCCCAAACATGTATTGGATCATTATGATGAATTGCACTGCTTAAACCATTGAGGATGAGGCTTAGACCATAAGGCGTGCCATCTCCACCAATTTCTCGTTGGTGTAATTCAATTTGATGCAAAATCGCATCAACGAATGACTGATCTACAGGCTTCGAGGCAACCTCGTTCAGCACATTCAACACACCGTTTTTGAATGTTTCTGCATGTTCAGGATTTGAACCTTGAATACCACAGTAGAAAGTCATTTCATAGTTAGAATCATCAAGACCTAAAATTGGTCCTGTAGATTGAGCATAACCACACGTTTCTAAATAGTGACGTAATGGTGAAGCAGAATCTTCCAATAAGATCCCTTCAGCCAAACGTAAGCCTAAACGAAGTTGAATATCACTAGATTCAGGAAGTAACCATGCCAGTACATGGTAGGTTTTATCTTTCAAATCTTCAGCATCTACCGCGTAAGTCTCTGTCACCTCAATAGGTGCTTCTAAACGCTGTTCTGGTGTCGAATATAAGGTTTGACCTTTCTTAAACTTAGATAACGCTAAAGTTTCAAACTGCTCTTGTAACTCATAAGCAGATTGATTACCAAAAGTCATGAAAATAGCGTTACTTGGATGATAATGTGACTTATAGAAACTGACTAACTCTTCGTAAGTTAAATCAGGAATATCCTTCGGATCACCACCAGAATTATAGTGGTAAGTCGTTTTAGGGAATAAATGATGAGCAAGTTGGTGATATAACTGATCTGAAGGTGAACTCATTGCACCTTTCATTTCATTAAAAACCACACCCTTGTAAACAGGCTCACCATTCTCCAACTCAATTCGGATACCTTCTTGAGCGAAATCCAAAGGGTTTAAATTGGCTGCAAATGCTGCATCCAAATAGACGGAAAGTAAGTTTTGGAAATCTTTTTTATTCTGTGTCGCAAATGGATAAGCTGTCCAATCGGCAGCTGTAAATGCGTTCATAAACGTATTTAGAGAACGACGAATCATTAAAAAAAATGGATCACGTACAGGAAATTTTTCAGAACCACATAATGCAGTATGCTCAAGAATGTGTGCTTCGCCTTTTGAATCCATCGGTTGTGTACGGAAAGCAACTAAAAAAACATTTTCATCATGTTCAGTTGCTAGATGAAAATGCACAGCGTCAGTTTCTTTATGACGGTATTCTGAAACTAATATATCGAGTGCGGCTACATGATGTTGACGTACCAACTGAAACGCGGGATGAACGGTGTTTTGAATTGTTTCAGTAACATCTACGGTCATGTGTGCTCCTTAATTTACATAAATTTTAACAAAGATCATTATACTGATAGTTCAATACAATTCATCATTTATACAACAAACTCCAACTATTTTCCGAGTAAAATAGTCAGATTAAAACTAAATCAATAAAACTATATCTGAATTAAATGATTCATTTCGATTAAATGTGGGTTAAAGCTTGAAAATCAAGCTATACGCTACTGAATTCAATCGCATTGGTGTAAAATCGTTTTCTTTTTTCGTGATGTGAATTTAGACATGGCTAAAGTTGACCTTTTTGCGATTGGCAATGCCCTCATTGACCAAGAATTCAAAGTATCTGATGAATTTCTTTTAGAGCAAAATTTGCAAAAAGGTACTATGCAGCTTACAGATGGGGAAACTCAAGCCCGTCTATTTCAAAACTTAAAAAATTCTCAAGAATATAAAGGTCAAGCCTCTGGGGGATCTGCAGCCAACTCAACAGTGGCTTTTAGTGCCTTAGGTGGTCAAGCGTTTTATGGATGCCGTGTCGGCAATGATGATCTTGGAGCGTTGTACTTAAAAGGTCTAAATGATGCAGGAATACAAACCTCTGAACGTTCGATTAGTGAAGGCGTAACTGGGACTTGCATGGTTTTGGTCAGTCCTGATTCAGAACGTACCATGCATACTTTCTTAGGTATTACAGCTGAACTCAGTAATGAACAAATTGATTTTGAAGCGCTAAAAACCGCTAAATGGTTATATATAGAGGGTTACCTTTCTACGAGTGATACGGCACGAGCTGCCGTGAAGCAAGCGCGTGCAATTGCGAAAGCAAATAATGTTAAAATTGCGTTAACGCTCTCTGATCCTGCTATGGTGCAGTACGCGCGTACAGGCTTGGACGAATTATTAGATGATGGTGTAGATGTTCTATTCTGTAATGAACAAGAAGCATTGATGTATACACAAACTGATGACTTACAAAATGCTCTTGCTGCACTTAAAAAATTAAGCTCTACCGTCATTATTACGCTTGGAGCAGACGGCGCTCTTGTAGCAACGGAATCAACTGCACTTCAAGTGAAAGGACGTAAAGTTGTTGCTTTAGACACGAACGGTGCTGGTGATGCTTTCTCTGGTGCATTTTTATATGCATTAAATGCTGGTAAAGATTTACAAACAGCGACTGAATTGGCTATTTTAATCTCAAGCCAAGTGGTTGCTCAATTTGGTCCACGTTTAGACGTAGCTGATTACGCTAAATTTCTTAAAGAATTTCAAATAGAAGTCGCATAAAATGAATAAAATTTGCATGACTGAAGACATTCCTGAAAGAGAATCTCGATCTTTTGAAACTGAAAATGGTGAAAACATTTTCATTACGCAACGAGATGGTTGCTTCTATGCGTATCAAAATGTATGCCCACATTTGCAAGTTGAGCTCGAGTTTCTTGAAAATCAATTCTTAGATCGTGATCAAGAGTTCATTGAATGTTCTACTCATGGTGCTTTATTTGATGTAGAAACTGGTGTGTGCATTTCAGGCCCATGCCAAGGTGAATCTTTAGAAAAAGTCGAGATTAAAGTTCATTCTGATGGTGGAATTTACTTAGAATCTTAAGTCATGAGGTGAAGGACATGCTGGCATTTTTAATGGAAATTGATTTAATGCCATTTCATATGTGCGTGTTTGCATTGCTAATGCTCAGCATGGCTGAAACCTTAGGCTATTTTGTGGGATTAAGACCTAGTCAATTTATAAAAAAATTAACACCTTATTGGCTTATTCGCCTTCCTTTGCTTCAAGTTAAATTTTCCAAAGTTCTCATTCTTGTTTTTTTTCTGATCAATTTTAGTTTTGCTGGATATTTTCTTCAGCTCATTGTATTTGCAAGCCAGAAAACCTTTCTAGCTTGGTACTATGTTTTATTACCCGCTTTAATTATCGCAATCTTCTTTACGGTATTTATGATTCATTGTTTGGATCAAGTGATCAAACCCAAGTACAAATCAGAGCACTCAAATTTGCTTGGTCGACTAGCAACTGTTTCCAGTGGTAATGCACGACCTGGTTTCTCTGCTCAAGCACGCGTTCGCGATGAATTCGGTCAATTACATTATGTACAAGTTGAACCAGAGTTTGGGGAACTTGAAATCCAATCTCAAATCCTCCTGATCCGTGCAAAAAGATCTCATTTTATTGCTAAAAAAATTGCCAAAACAAATCAACTATTCAATGTTGATCAGCATTAATGAGCTATTAACACCCCACTTCAATTATATGCATTTGATTTGAAAATAGTTCATTCAAGGTATTTGTGACGCCTATTAAATTTAAATCCAACCCACTCAACGATTATATAAAATTAATAAAATCTTTATAACCAACTATTTTAATCAGATTTAAAACCAACCAATTTAATAAGCTTTAAAACAACAATCCTATTATTTTAGTTGGAATTAAAATATTAATACCAAGTAATTTAGTCTATTTTATTTTTAAATATAACCATTTTAGTCGGATTTAATATAATTAAAAATTAAAACAACAAAATATTGTTTTTATTATATTTTTTATATTAAAAATATTTATGACTATAAAGTATTTATTTTAAATAAAAAAAAGATAATAATATTTAGAATAGATTTAAATAATGCATTTAAATATGATGATTAAACCTTCAAGTTTAAATAAAAATTTAATCAAAGAGATTACTTTGATTCTTATTATCAAAGTAATCATTCTTATCGTGATTAAAAATATCTGGTTTGATGCACCTACCATTCCCAAAAACTTTGACCATCAAGTCGCTGAACGAATTACGGGCAGCGAACTTAAAATGAAGGAGACACGTTGATGATTTCTGAAAGCGTGGTCGATCTATCGCGGTTTCAATTTGCAATGACCGCAATGTATCACTTTATATTTGTACCCCTCACTCTAGGTTTGGCATTTATCCTTGCCATCATGGAAACCACCTATGTCATTACAGGCAAAGAGATTTACCGAGACATGACCAAGTTTTGGGGTAAGTTATTCGGGATCAACTTTGCTTTAGGGGTAACCACTGGACTAACGATGGAATTCCAGTTTGGTACAAACTGGGCTTACTACTCACATTATGTAGGTGACATTTTCGGAGCGCCATTAGCAATCGAAGGATTAATGGCCTTCTTTTTAGAATCTACTTTTATTGGTTTATTCTTTTTCGGCTGGGAACGTCTTTCTAAAGTCCAACATTTATGTGTGACATGGTTAGTGGCTTTAGGCTCTAATATGTCAGCACTTTGGATCTTGGTTGCAAATGGTTGGATGCAAAACCCTGTCGGGGCCGCATTTAACTATGAAACCATGCGAATGGAGCTGGTAGATTTTGCCGCACTAATCTTTAACCCAGTGGCACAAGTTAAATTTGTCCATACTGTTTCTGCGGGTTATGTGACTGGTGCAATTTTTGTATTGGCAATTTCAAGTTATTACCTACTTAAAAAACGTGATTTGGCCTTTGCGCGTCGTTCATTTGCCATTGCTGCTATTTTCGGTCTTGCTTCGACATTATCCGTAATTTTACTGGGTGATGAATCAGGATATGAATTAGGTGATGTTCAAAAAACTAAACTCGCTGCAATTGAAGCCGAATGGGATACACATCCAGCACCAGCTGCATTCACATTATTTGGTATCCCCAATCCTGAGACGCAAACAACAGACTATGCTGTGAAAATTCCATATGTGATGGGTTTAATTGCGACTCGCTCTACAACTGAACAAGTCACAGGGATCAAAGATTTAATCGCACAACATGAGCAACGTATCCGTAATGGTATGGTCGCTTATGCACAGCTTGAACAACTTCGTGCTGGAGATCAATCACCAGAACTCAAAGCTGCATTTGACGAGACTCAAAAAGATTTGGGTTATGGTCTATTGTTGAAGAAATACACACCAACTGTGGTTGATGCTACTGAACAACAAATTAAATCTGCAGCTTTAGATACTATCCCTCATGTTCCAAGTTTATTTTGGGCATTTAGAGCGATGGTGGCGTCAGGTTTCTTGATGCTCTTGTTGTTCATTCTTGCAACGTACGCTGTCATGAAACGTAATGCTGAAAATAAAACTTGGTTGCTCAAGTTTGCACTGATCGCCCTTCCACTTCCATGGATTGCAGCTCAAACAGGTTGGTACGTTGCTGAAGTTGGTCGTCAACCATGGACTATTGGTGAAGTTTTACCAACACACCTATCTGCATCAAGTATTAGTTCAGCTGATGTATGGGGTTCAATTTTAGCACTCGCTGCTTTCTATACAGTACTACTCATTATAGAAATGTATTTAATGATCAAGTTCTCAAGATTAGGACCAAGCTCTTTACATACTGGTAAGTATCATTTCGAAAAACTAGCAGCAGCCAATAAGTCAACTGAGGAGATTTAACATGATTGAATATGAACTTCTCAAAATCATTTGGTGGGTATTGGTCGGCGTCCTCCTTATTGGGTTTGCTTTGACTGATGGATTTGATATGGGCTCTATGGCACTGATGCCGTTTGTCGGTAAAGACGATGAAGAGCGTCGTGCTGCTATCAACACGATTGCACCACATTGGGATGGAAACCAGGTGTGGTTTATTACGGCGGGTGGTGCACTTTTCGCAGCTTGGCCAATGGTATATGCAACAGCTTTCTCGGGTATGTACTGGGCGCTGTTACTCGTATTATTTGCTTTATTCCTTAGACCTGTTGGTTTTGACTATCGCTCTAAGCTCGAAAATACTAAATGGCGTAATGCTTGGGATTGGGGCTTATGTATTGGCGGAGCAGTACCAGCACTCGTTTTTGGTGTTGCATTTGGCAATATGTTCCTTGGCGTCCCCTTTACACTTGATGAAACTGTGCGTTCAACTTACACAGGAAGCTTCTTTGCACTTTTAAATCCATTTGCCTTGGTCTGTGGATTGGTCAGTTTAACGATGCTTGCTGCGCATGGTGGTGCATGGTTAATGCTACGCACTGAAGGTGCATTAAGAACACGCTCTGCTCAAGCTACACGATATATG
Source organism: Acinetobacter sp. 24-47-39 (assembly GCF_056783825.1). Taxonomy (NCBI): domain Bacteria; kingdom Pseudomonadati; phylum Pseudomonadota; class Gammaproteobacteria; order Moraxellales; family Moraxellaceae; genus Acinetobacter; species Acinetobacter sp. 24-47-39. The sequence continues at coordinate 28,028 of NZ_JBWYIP010000017.1, read as the reverse complement.
GGTATTCTTTTTCTCATCTGTTTTATTGGTGCTGGTGCTTGGTTATATTTCGGCAATATCGAAGGCTACACACTTGTAACACCTTATGATACGAATGGTGTAGCTAATCCACTCGCTAAAGAAGTACTTACTGATGCCAATCATGGCTGGATGAACAATTATTCTATTTATCCAATCACAATATTGGCACCAGTGATGGCAATTATCGGAGGAATAATTGTGGTTTTAGCATCGTCTAAAAATAAAGCGGGACTTAGTTTTCTGGGTACATCGTTCGCTGTGATTGGCGCAATTCTCACTGCTGGTTTTGCCCTATTCCCATTCCTGATGCCATCTAGTATTCATCCAAACATTAGCTTGACGATGTGGGATGCAGTATCTAGCCAAATGACGCTTTCAGTAATGACTGTTGCTGCGTGTATTTTTGTTCCACTGATCTTGGCATACACCACTTGGTGTTACTACAAAATGTGGGGTGTGATCACCAAGAAACATATTCAAGACCACACACATAGTCTGTATTAAAACTGAATTACTGTTAGGAGAAAATTATGTGGTACTTTGCATGGATTCTAGGTGTGTTAATGGCATGTTTCGCGAGTGTACTTGCAGCCATTTACATGGAACAACATCAAGACTTAGACGGTGAATGAAATGAGTGAGCTTGCAATGTCGAATTCTGAAAAACGTAAATACTCATTCGCAATGATCATTTCATTTCTGATGGCATTGCCTCTCGCTACCATATTACTCATCCACCCAAGTCTGATGTTGGATGCAAGTGGTAATTACAGTCATCGTGCCATGATGCTGATTATGGTAGGAATATCTGGTGGATTTATCCATGGCGTAGGGTTTATACCACGTTATTGGATATGGAAGTATTTATTTAGTCCATATGTAGCATGGCCATTGATGATTTATGGTTACTATACTTGGCTGTTCACTTAATTTATAAAAAAGCCCTCTATGAGGGCTTTTTTATATCTGTTTAAGCATTTCGACTAAGTGAACTTCTTGAATTGGCTGCCCAACACCCGAATCAACTGGATAGCTATCCGTTTTTGTTGTTATTTCATACCCACGTCTTTGATAGAATTGAATCAATTCTACACGTTGACTCAGCACCCACATTCTTATGAAGTCTAAATGTGAATAGTTTGATTCGACTCGATTCTCAATAAACTCAAGTAATCTTTTTCCATATCCACAATTTTGCAGATCTAGATTAACGGCAAATGTCCCTATTTCAGCAGCACAATCAGAAACCGTTAAAGCTATACACCCTACAATAGAGTGATTTTCACCCCGAGCAACATATAAAATCTCAGATGATTCAAGTTGCTGTGATCCTAAAATCAGATTGAATAAAGCTTCTTCAGTAATGCGTAAACCCTCAACTAACATTGCTTCATTGGTCCATGATCCAACATGTTGATCACGATATGCTGAATTAATTAACTTAAATAATTCAGCATGATCATGAGATGAAGCAATTTGAAATACTAAATCTTTCAATTTTAAGCTCTAATTTTTTTACTTAAGCATACATTCAGATGGCCACATTTTGTAATATTAAATGTTTTATTGCGTTGCAAGCCAAGTCATAAATTTTTGACGTTCCTGCTTTGAAGAATTTTTCCATACTTCAATCAACGTCTGACCATCATGAGTATTTGAATTTGTATTTTTAATGTCAACATGTTCCACTGTTTGAGTATTTATTGATGATGAACTTGACTTGATCATTGGGCTAGCTTGTGGCTCATTATGCAATATCTGATTGATCGTACCGCCTAGCAAACTTTGCGAGGTCATTTGGACAATCAGATTATTTGAAATGAGTTGATTATTTTGATTATAAATTGCCAATTGAGGATTTTTGGCGAATGTTTTTGCTTGGTCCAAATCTCGTGGTGGATGAATTAAATCCAATTTGTATGACTTATTATCCTCTAGGGTTGGCAATTTCAAAGTAAGAATATCCGACTTTACGATCTCATGATTATTTAAAGGTAGTTCAAAGTATTGATTATATCGAACATTCACCAAAGGTTGATTCGCATCAATTTGGTATTGTTTTTTTGATTTAAATAGTCCTGATTTAACCTCTTGATTATTCACTGAAATTACGACCAGTTCCTCTGGAACCACCAAGGTCGCCGCTGCAAAAATTTGACTGCTCAAACCCGTAAATATCAATGCAGACGCAATTTTTAATTTCATAAATAACTCAATATTAGATTGTTAGATATGACTACTATGCTACCAAGCGATGACAATTTAATGACAGAACTCGTCATAAAAAAAGGCACCGAAGTGCCTTTATATGATTTGGATTAATTAAAAGTTTTAAAACGAATCTCGTCATCAATAAACGTTTTATCTCCTGCAGGCGCTTCGATTGAACCAAGCACAAGCTGTGCACGAAGTTTCCAAGAGGCTGGGATTTCAAATGTTGAAGCCACTTCTTCATCCACAATTGGATTGTAATGTTGTAATGATGCTCCAATATTTTTTTCTGACAATGCTGTCCACACTGCAAATTGAGCAATAGCTGTTGAATGTTCAGACCAAATTGGGAAATTCTCAGCGTAAAGTGGGAATTGCTCTTGTAAACCTTTCACCGTATCTTGATCTTCATAAAACAATACTGTTGCATGACCCGCTTTAAAGCTATTGATCTTATTTTGAGTTCCCTCAAATGCTTCTGCAGGAACAATTTTACGTAACGTTTCTAAAACGATATTCCAAAATTTGTCATGTGACTCACCAAAAAGTGTCACAACACGTGATGTCTGTGAGTTGAATGACGATGGACTTTGACGTACCGCTTCTTTAATGGTTTCTTCAATCTGAGTATTGTCTAAAGAAACATTCTTACCAATTGAATAGATGGTACGGCGATTTTTAATTTGATTTAGAAAAGACATAACTTATTCCTTATTTTTAACATTCATTGTGTGCTAACGATGATGCTATCTTATTCATATTACGAAACCTTTTCAGCCTTATCTTTATAACAAAGTGTTCTATTTTTGGAACAAATTGCGTATTTAATGTATTGAGTCAAAAGATTCGGCTTTCTCATATTTGATTAACTTTATGAATTTTAAATATTTATAAAAAAAGCTCCGTATATGGAGCTTTTTAAATTAACCCAAGAATGATTATTTTTCGTTATCAAATAATGCAGCGACAAATGATTTTGCTGAGAAAGGTCTCAAATCATCAATCTTTTCACCTACACCAATAAATCGGATTGGCACATGTGTACGGCTCGCAATGTTAAATAGCACACCACCCTTTGCCGTACCATCCAATTTGGTAATAGTAAGACCCGTTAAACCTACAGCTTCATCAAACATTTCAACTTGGTTAATCGCGTTCTGTCCTGTACCAGCATCCACAACAAGCATCACTTCGTGCGGTGCAGTCGCATCAATTTTCTGCATAACACGTTTTACTTTTTTGAGCTCTTCCATCAAGTGACCTTTGTTATGCAAACGCCCTGCGGTATCTGCAATCAATACATCGATCCCTTTCGCTCGTGCACTTTCAAAAGCATCAAAAATTACAGAAGCACTGTCTGCACCATGACCTTGTGCAACGACATGAATATCGTTACGTTCACCCCAAATTTGTAGCTGTTCAGTCGCCGCAGCACGGAAAGTATCGCCTGCCGCGAGCATGACTTTTTTACCTTCACCTTGTAATCGTTTTGCGAGTTTACCAATCGTGGTTGTCTTACCTACACCATTTACACCCACAACCAAAATCACATAGGGATTTTTATTCGGATCGATATGTAACGGTTTGACACGTGGTGCTAATAAAGCAACTAATTCTTCTTGAAGAGCTTTATAGAGAGAATGAGAGTAGATCAAATCGCCACGCGCAGTTCTTTCAGTTAAATTGGCAATAATTGTTTTCGTCGCCTCTACCCCAATATCTGCGACCAATAATTGCTCTTCAACTTCTTCGAGCAGCTCATCATCAATCTCTTTACCACCGACTAAAATGTTCATCATTCCATCAGCTAAATTTTTACGAGATTTTGATAAGCCTTCTTTCATACGACTGAAGAAGCCACCTTTCGGTTTTGATTCTTCTAAGGCCGGCACCGTTTCCAGCTTTTCTACTTCATTGTTTTCGATAATAGGCACATTAACGGCCGGGAGGCTCGGTAAGGTGACATCGTCATCACCAATATCCGCATCAATCAAGAATTTATTTTGCTGTTCTTGCATGCCGATTCCTTGAAAAGCATTGCGATTAAAAGAATAGAGTTTAGCATAGATTGCTTTAAATTCACGATCTGCAATTACTTTTAAAACGATCAACCAAATTGCAACAGTTCAATCTTGAATAAATATACGACATCATCAAGAATAATTTTAAAGTCATTATTCGGATTAATTGTGTCTCTCAGCCGGCTCAAATTCTCTCTGCAACTCATTTTCAAACAGACAATCATCATTGCTGCGATTACATCAGCACCGATGATGACATTTGCAAATCAGCAAACAGCTCAACTCTCTCGAAATACCGTCGAAACAACACTGGACAATGGTTTAAGAGTCATTATTAGAGAAGATCATCGCGCACCTGTAGTAATCAGCCAAATCTGGTATGCCGTCGGCAGTAGTGACGAGTCAGGGAATTTACTCGGCATTTCACACGTCCTAGAACATATGATGTTCAAGGGCACTAAAAAAGTACCGAATGATGAATTCACACGCCTTAGTCGAATTTATGGTGGTAGTGTCAATGCATTCACATCTACAAATTACACCAATTACTATCAATTCTATCCTAAAAAATATCTTCCACTGGCATTAGAGTTAGAAGCAGATCGAATGCAAAATTTAGTTCTGCGCCAAGAAGATTTCGAACCCGAAATTAAAGTTGTAATGGCTGAACGACGGCAACGAACAGAGGACAATCCTCGAAACCTTGCTTTTGAAAGATTTAAATGGATTGCATACCCGACCAGTCACTATCGCCAACCAGTGATTGGCTTAATGAAAAATCTGAATAACATTCAATTGAATGATTTAAAACAATGGTACGAAACTTGGTACGCGCCGAATAATGCAACATTAGTCATTATTGGGGATGTAGATCCTGAACAAACCATTCGAGAAGTCAAAAAATATTTTAATAAGATTCCAAAAAAATCCGTTCCTGAACGAAATGATGTGCTTGAATTTTCAAGAATTGGATATCGCTTCATGGAGCAATATCAGGCTGTACATGTACCCAACTTGTTTATGTCTTGGAATGTCAATTCCATTAAAACAGCAAAAAACCCTCAAGACGCCTACGCTTTAACCATTATTCAAAATCTATTGGACGGCGGAATTTCAGCACGTCTACAAGAGAGACTGATCCGAGATAAGCGAATTCTGACCTCAATTAATGTGAGTTATGATCCATATAATCGTGGGGATAGCCTATTTTTAATCTCTGCCATACCTGCTGAGGGTATCAGTCTTGATCAAGCGCAAAAACGCATACAGCAGGAACTAGATTTATTCAAATCAGAATTGATCAATGAAAAAGAACTCAATCGGGTCAAGGCGAATTTCGTTTCCAATTTAGTGTATAGCCAAGATGATATTATTGGGCAAGCTCGACTCATTGGTTTGCTCAGCATCAATGATCTAGACTATCGCATGATTGATCAACTCCCTGATTACTTCGATAAAGTCACACCGCATGATTTACAACGCATTGCCAATATTTATTTTAATCGTGACAATTTGAGCGTTTTACATCTTTATCCTGAACAGAAAAACAACAACTAGGCGTTTTATGAATTATTTGTCTTCTCTATTTTTAACGAGTGTATTGTGTGGTGCCATCTTGAGTTCAATGTCACATGCGGAGGAACTTATAGAAGCTGAACCAATCGAACAAATCATCGAAGAAGATCCCAGTGGTCTAAGCTCAATCAAAAACTTGTTAAGCTTAAAAGAGATCAAAAAAAATTCGCACAATTATCAAGCGCCTTTTGTTCAAGAACTTAAAAACTCTTTAAATGTACGAACCTTATTTGTCGAAACGAATGATCTGCCAATGGTCGACATTCAAATTACATTTTATGCTGGATCTGCACGAGATGAAGTCATAGGTAAAGGACTTTACGGTATATCCAATATGGCAGCTCGCCTTATGCTTGAAGGAACAGATCAGCTCAGTGCCAAACAGATTACCACCACATTTGAGGGATTAGGCGCCAAATATTCTTTCAATGCCTATCGCGATATGTTTGTTGTTCGACTAAGAGTGTTAAATGATCCTGAAAAATTTGACCCTGCATTGAACTTACTACTGCATTTAATCAAACATGCCACCTTCAAACAATCAGGCATTAATCTCGCGCTCAGTAATACTCAAATTGGTCAAAAACAACTTCAAGAGAATCCATCTAGACTAATGTCAATACAACTGTACCGTATGCTGTATGGAGATCATCCATATGCTCAACCAACAGCTGGGACAGTCGGTAGTTTAAAAAACATTACGCCTGAATTACTCAAAGAATTTAGAGATCGATTGCTTGTCGCTCAAAATTCCAATATAGCAATCACAGGACAACTCACTCAAGATCAAGCTCAACAGATCTCGGAACTGATCAGTATCAATTTACCGCAAGGGCAAAAGCAGCCCGACCTTCCAACTCCCGTCAGTGAATCAGGTTTTAAAATTTCAGTACTAAAACGCGAAAGCCTACAAGCACATGCATTATTGGGTCATTTATCTTTAGAACGAGCACATCCAGACCGTGCCGCTTTGGAAGTTGCCAACAGAATGTTTGGTGGTGGGAGTTTTAATTCAATCTTATCAAAAGAGTTACGAGTTAAACGAGGACTCACCTATAGCGCATCGAGTACGCTGACTACACCACAGGTACCTGGCGTTTTTAGTTTTGGATATGCGACACAACAAGACCAATTGCTCGAAAGCTTAAAGCTCGCACATCGAGTATTCATTGACTTCAAAAAACAGCCAATTACTGACTCTTTGCTTAAAGAAAATAAAGAAAGTATTCTTCGGTCTTTTCCAATGACCTTAAATAGCAATGCAAATATTAATGCCCAAATCGCATCAATTGGTTTTTACGGACTTAATTCCAATTATCTAAATGAGTATCAGGAGCAGATTCGAAAATTAACTCGCCAAGATATTCAAAATGCAATACAAAAACATTTACACCCCGATCAAATGACTGTTATTGCTGTCTCTGACCGTGTCACTGCCAAGGAGATCGAAGAAATACTGAATCAAAATCTTGGGCTCAAGCTGAATAAGATTGAAAACTAATCCAACTTTTCAATCGCTGGATAAATTTTTATATGAGCATTCTCGATATGATAAGCATTCAGCAAACGATAAAATTCAATATTTTTAATCTTAGGTTTTGCAAGTAACAAAGTTGCCATTTCATGCGTTCGCTCTAAACGATTTTGAGCCGCGAGCGCTTGTACTTGTTCAAAGTGAGCTGAATTAATTGGACGATTCAGTGCAATACTAGAGACAATAAGAATAAAAAGTACAATGCCTATGATGAAAGCATTTTGAATCTGCTCAATATTTAATTGTGAGAAAAGATCAGACGAAATTTTTTTTAAATGGAGCATGTACAACCTCGGATTAGCTTAAGTGTAATCCGAGATGCTTTAAAAATATAGTGTTAACGTTGATTTAAACAAGAACCATTATGCAAAAAATGGCGCTTATTCACCTTTAAGAGACAACATTCTGCACAACACCAAAATATAAGATAGCAGCGATCACCGCGAGTACGATAAAAATAGTGAAAACACTTAAACCACCTTCAGCATCATCAGGGTGTTCTTCGTCAATGACGGCGATACGTTTTAATTCGCCGTCATAGTAGCGATAAAATTCAGCTTTTGCTGCAGGATCAAGCGTCTGCGTATAATCATGCACACGTTTACGCTGCTCTAAACAGTAGTGACCTAAATGGATTTCTTGATGAAAAATTGCTTCATCAAGTTGTTTTTTATGATGATGTGCAAGCGCAATAATATCGGATGGCTCTGGTGGATTGCCAAATGTGAAACCATCAATGGTATTAGTCATAAGTCATTCTCCTTTATAGTTATTTACAGTTTTATCATAAACCCAATATAAAATGATTAAAGTTTAATCATGTAAGTATTTTTTAAAAGATTTATCTTGAAAATTTATTTGACAATTAACGCAAATTGTAATATTAGTTTAATATTACTTTGTTATATTCCATTTTGACCTAATTTAGGTCTTTATAACTGTAGTACTAATCATAATTAGAATAAGGAGTTTTATATGATTAAACAATTCTCTCAACAAGACCTCGAACATATGTATTCGAATGCTGTAAATACCATTCAATTTGAAATGAATTTTACAGACGCAGTTTCAGAACTTGAGAATGCAGCACGTGCGGGTCACGGTAAAGCAGCGATGTTTCTAGCTGAACTCTATCTTCAAGGTTTCCGTGTAGAACGTGATTCTTTGAAAGCACAGTATTGGCAAAACATGGCCACAATGCAAGCATAAATAAACGTCACATTCGTGGCGTTTTTTTAGCTTTTTCATTACATATTTGCTTACCAAACTTTAAATTAATGCAACTAAACTTTAAGAAAAAAACATTAGACTGAACTTATCATCATTGGTATTGAATCATTGAACGATCATGAACACCTTTGTACAGTTGCAACCAAATTCAAAGCATTTTTTACTCAAAGTTAATATCCTTAAAACCATGATGTATTGTGGAGTACTGTGGGGACTGTACAATCCAGAACATCAAGGTTGGGCCATCCGATCAATCAATCAAGAATACATATTCCCCTTCTGGCTCAATTCAGTGCAGGCTTTACATTATGCAAAAATTCACTGGCCGCACTATCAGCCTCGAAAAATAACGCCTGATGATTTTAAAAATTCACTACTCCCAACCCTAACGCGATTAAAAGTCACACCTGCCCTGTGCAATCATCGAGATCGCCACTTTAAGCTCACTATTCCACACATGCAGATGCTATTTTTTCAGAATCATTTAAGCCCTTCTATTTAGCAGAAAATTCCACTAAAACGATTGTAAAGATTTTAGATTTCAGTTATTAACTTATACATGGACGAATAACCAATAAGAGGAAACTTTATGACAACAGTAGCTCAAGTCCTACAAAATAAAAACAATTCAGAAATCTCTACCATCACACCTGATGCTACGGTTTTAGAAGCAATCACATTAATGGCAACAAAAGGTATTGGTGCCGTTGTTGTCGTACAGGATGAAAGACTTGTTGGAATTTTATCTGAACGGGATTACACGCGTAAAATTGCACTTATGCAACGTACATCTGACTTAACTACAGTCTCAGAAATTATGACTGGTACGGTTTTATCTGTAAGTAAAAGCAACACCGTAGATGAGTGTTTAGATTTAATGACAGAACGTCATATTCGCCATCTGCCAGTATTAGAAGACGATAGACTCGTCGGAATTGTATCTATTGGTGACTTAGTTAAAGCCGCGATGGAAGACCAAAAAGTGTTGATCGAACAACTTCAACAGTATATTTCAGGATAAAGCTAAGCTCCCATCTCGGGGGCTTTTTTGATAATTCCATCATGATCTCAATTTTGAACAATAGATTGAAATTGGTCATCTTTTACAATGATTTTCTTTTATTGAGTCATTGAACTATTTAAACAGCATCAGTAAAGTCATTACATTATGGAATTTTTTGCCTAAGGACTGATGATGTATAAAAAGTTATTGTGTTACACCGCTTTATTTGTAACTGCTTCCACTTATGCATCTGAACTTGAACCAACGATAAAGAATCAAATAGAGCTGCTAAAAAAAGCAAAAACATATCAAAAAAAGACACTTATCACGCCTGCATGTAATACCTATGAAAAAGCCTACAAAATGGGATATTTAGGGGCTGATCAAGATATGAAAAATCCAAGAAAAAACAAAGAATTTGTTGAAGCCGCTCTGCAAACTTCTGCCTGTTATACAAATTTGAATTATACAGAACAACCCCAAAAATGGCTCGAAGGTACTGTAACGCTATTTAAGTTAAAAAATTATTTTGCAGTCCCAAACTTAGATGGCCGACTCAAAGAAATTCAAGATGAAATGATGTCGATCGCAGAAGTGCTATATTTCAAAAAAAATGCTGACTATCGCAATCCCTCTTCTGAAGTGACCAATGCCTGTGCTGCATCTGAAATTGGCTTCAAAATTGGTTATTTAGGTGATCCTGATAAAGCTAAAGATCCTGCATACAATGCAACATACGTACAACATGGTTTATTTCATGCCGCTTGCGTTTCTCTACTTCCATCCAAGGCTAAATCTGAGAATCCAGCATTTACGAGTTATTTGTCTTACGCAATTTTAAAAGAACTTGCCACCAAATATGACAGCAAAAAAGCACACGAACTAAGTGCACCAGCTGATGAAATTATGAAAACCATGGTTCAAGCTCAACAAGCTCAACAAGCTCAACAAGCTCAACAAGCTCAACAAGCTCAACAAGCGACTGAAACACTTGTTCAAGATCTTTCAATCGAAACGCCGCTCATTCCAATTGAAATTTCATCCTTTGAAAATATTCTTACGCCTTTGAATGAAGAACCACCAGAAATGTAATTAAAAAAACCAGCCTAAGCTGGTTTTTTTATGTGTTAATTTAAACCTAATTTTTCTGCCACATAGTCCGAGTCTTTATCACCTCGACCTGATAAATTCACTACCACAATGGTATCTTTGGACAGTTGTGGAGCTTCGCGTATCGCCCAAGCAACAGCATGTGAACTTTCTAATGCAGGCACAATCCCTTCAACTCGAGATAGAGTCATGAATGCATTCAGACATTCTTCATCAGTTGCTGTTGAGTACTCAACACGACCAATATCTTTTAAGAAACTGTGTTGAGGCCCCACACCAGGATAATCTAATCCAGAAGCAATTGAATGCACAGGTAATGGCTCGCCATTTTCATCTTCCAGTACATAACACGCCATACCATGAAGTTGACTTGGTTTACCTAAAGTTAATGTTGCCGAATGTTGATCCGTATCTAAACCATGTCCTGCTGGTTCAACACCAATTAATTTCACACTATCATCATTAAGGAATGCACTGAATGCTCCCATTGCATTTGAGCCACCGCCAACACAAGCAACAATATAATCAGGATATTTGTTAAATCTGTCTTGTGATTGAACTTTAATTTCATCACCGATAATTGCTTGGAAATCACGCACCATTTTAGGAAATGGATGTGGACCAACGACTGATCCGATGGCATAAATAAAGCTATCAGGGTCTTTCAAATACTCTTCGAAAGCACTATCAACAGCATCTTTTAATGTTGCTGTTCCACGAGTGACTGAAATTAGATTCGCACCCAAAATTTTCATTTTCACGACATTTGGATGTTCTTTTTCAATATCAACTTGACCCATATGAATTTCACACGGGATACCAACCAAGGCACAAGCGGTGGCTAATGCGACACCATGTTGACCTGCCCCAGTTTCAGCAATGACTTTTTTCTTGCCCATGTATTTAGCAAGTAAAGCTTCACCCAAACAATGGTTAATTTTATGCGCACCTGTATGGTTCAAATCTTCACGCTTCAGATAAATTTGAGCACCGCCCAATTGTTCTGAAAGTCGTTTGGCATGAAATAAAGGACTTGGACGACCTACATAATGCGCAAACAGCTCTGAAAGCTCATTTTGAAATTCAGGTGTTTTACGAATTTCTTCATAAGCAACATTGATTTGATCCATTGCTGCTTTTAAATGAGGTGGAATGAATTGACCACCATATTCACCAAAAAAACCTTCTTCATTTGGCAATGCCACACCATTGATTTGATAGCTCATATCAAGATCCTTTAGATGAATATAATTTAAAAAAGTTAGCGCGAGAGGAATTTAGTCATATCTTCAATGCCTTTTAAAGTCATTGGATACATATGATCTTCAAATATTTCTTTGATCATTCCTATCGTTTGAGTGTAATGCCAGTAATTCTCAGTTTCAGGATTCAACCAAGCCGTCTTTTCATAATGCTGGCGCAAACGACGCAACCAAATTTCCCCCGACTCTTCATTCATGTATTCGACAGAACCACCAGCAGATTTTAATTCGTATGGCGCCATACTTGCATCACCAACAACAATCACTCGATAATCTTTACCATAGGTATTAAATAAATCTAAGGTATTCATTTTTGTCGAAGTACGGCGATGATTGTCTTTCCACACGTAATCATAAAGACAGTTATGGAAATAGAAATATTCTAAGGTCTTAAATTCTGTTTTGGCTGCACTAAACAGTTTTTCACATTGTGCAATATAGGCATCCATAGAACCGCCTACATCGAACAACATCAAAACTTTAATTCGATTACGACGCTCTGGCACCATCTGTACATCAAGAATTCCCTGCTTAGCCGTTTCGCGAATCGTTTGATCTATATCAAGCTCTTCTTCCGCACCTTGACGCGCAAATTTTCTCAGACGACGCAACGCCATTTGCATATGACGTGTTCCCAAAATTTGATCATCATCAAGATTTTGGTATTTACGTTGTTCCCACACTTTCACCGCAGATTTTTTACGTCCCGGCCCTCCAATTCTCACCCCCTCTGGGTGATCACCAAAAGCTCCAAACGGTGAAGTACCACCAGTGCCAATCATACGATTACCACCTTGGTGTTTTTTATGTTGCTCACGCAAACGCTCTTCTAGCATTTTCATAAGCTCTTCTAAAGAACCTGCTTTTTGTAATGCTTCACGTTGCTCGGGCGTTAAGTGTTTTTCAAGGAGTTCTAAATCAAACCATTCTTTAGGAAGTTGATTAACTTTACTGAGTAAATCATCTACATCAAAGGTTTGAATGCCCTGAAAATAATCCTTCATAGCACGATCATACTTATCGAAGTAACGCTCATCCTTGACCATGACTGTCTTCACAAGCTGATAAAAATCATCTTGATCTGCAAAAACCAAACCTAGACTAATTGCTTGATTCAGATCAATCAGCTCGCGCGTCGTTACGGGAATTCCGTATTTTCGCAAGGTGTAAAACAGTCTTACGAACATAGTATCACCTATCGACGAGTCATAAATGCGAGGCGCTCAAGTAGCTGCACATCTTGCTCATTTTTGATGAGCGCACCATACAGCGGTGGAATTGCTTTTGACTTATCATGGTTTCTTAAAATATCTTCAGGCATATCATCAGCCATCAATAAGCTTAACCAATCAATTAATTCAGAAGTTGAAGGTGGCTTCTTAAGACCAGGTATTTGGCGAAGCTTAAAGAAGACCTGAAGTGCCTCACTGACCAATGTCGTTGAAATTCTTGGAAAATGAACTGCAATAATTTCACGCATGGTCTGTTCATCTGGGAATTCAATATAATGAAAGAAACAACGGCGTAAGAAAGCATCAGGAAGTTCTTTTTCATTATTTGAAGTGATGATCACAATTGGACGCTGTGTTGCAGTAATTGTTTCACCAGTTTCATAAACAAAGAATGACATTTTGTCTAGTTCATGAAGCAAATCATTTGGGAATTCGATATCTGCTTTATCAATTTCATCAATTAATAAAACGCAACGTTCTTCAGAGGTAAATGCTTCCCACAATTTACCTGGTTTAATATAGTTTTTAATATCATAAACACGCTCATCGCCCAATTGACTATCGCGCAATCTCGAAACGGCATCGTATTCATAAAGACCTTGTTGAGCCTTCGTCGTTGATTTGATATGCCAAGTAATCAGTTTTAAACCCAGGCTATCAGCAACTTGTTCAGCCAATAATGTTTTACCTGTACCTGGCTCACCCTTCACTAAAAGAGGCTTTTGCAACGCTCGAGCGGCCTTCACAGCAAGCTTGAGACTATCTGTGGCGATATATTGATCTGTACCCGTAAATTGATGTGCATCAACAGACATAATGAAACCTTATTTTTTTATTTGGATAATTAAAGTGGTGGTGTCTTCACTGACGATGTGTGTCTTGGATTCTTTTGTTTAGAAGCGTACTTAGACCAGAAATAACCTGCCAATAACCCTAAAGCAATAACAAAGGCAATCAATGAGAAATTGGACCAGATCAACGGTGAATCTTTTGTTAAAACCCCAAAGATCAAACCAAAAGTTGCAGGTGCTAAGGCGGAATTAGGACCTTCAGAAATCGTTGGTGTTGCCAAAATAGCAAACACAAAAATCCAAGTCACTCCACCTAAAGGTGAAGGTAGGCGTTTCGCTATGCCGTACCAACACCACAGAATAATCAAAGTTCCGAGAATATAGACGGTAATTGCAATGTTATATTCTGGAATTGAATCCAACATTGAAACAAACTGATCCCATCCTCCAACTTGATTATCACGCACCGCGTAGTCCCTCTGGCTCTACCGCATTAGGATTGATCAATCCTTCAGGCGGCAATTGTAAAAAGAATCCTTTCGTCTGAATTGAATCCATCACATGTAAAACATTTGCACGCGCTAATTTGCGTTCTGCATGTAATTCCAGTGACATCACAAATGTCGCTCGGCCAAATGCATTTTTCATTGCATCAGATAATACTGATAACGGATCAACAGCTTCTTGGTTTTCCGCTTGTTCAGGACGCGCAACGTAAATATACATTTCGTCTTTCTTACTAGATTTGTAGATTTCACACCACATGATTCAAACAACACCTTTTAAACTCAAAGCAAAGCATACATCAAAAAAAACGGCGAAACATTAGCGTTTGTTAACGCATCAGTCTAGTTTAGGATGACTGGTAATTCTTTAATCAAATTTTGAGAGAAGTCATTCATTGACTTTCATTTGCATACTCAAATATTGTGCATCTTTATGAAGCAACTCAATTAATGGCTTCGTCAGTAAATCATAACGCCAACCGAGTAAATATTGAGGTAAATCTTGTTCATCGCCATGAAAAACCACATGCTGATATAAAGCCCCGAGCCATTTTTTTCGCATTAACACTTCTTTGGGGATCACCAACTCTTCTGCAAGATTACCAATCATGTTATCAACATCATGTGTAATATCTTTAGATGAGTGTTTAATTGGTCGAGCAATTCGTAATGGCCATTCTTCCATTGGGGGCAGCAACGCAATAATATCCAAAATCGTTTTACCGTGCTCACGAACCACATTCGGACGAATATTTTTAACTTGGGATAATTGAAATGTATTTTTTGGATTTTTTTCCACCAAATCAATCATAGTGGCATTTTTCAGAATAAAACTTCGAGGCTGATTTAAAGCCTTCACCATTTCTTCACGCCAAACACTGAGCAATTGTAGCTGCATTAACTGCTTTCGAGAGTGTCTATAATTTCCGACATCTTCGTATAGTTTCTCTTTCGGCGTTTCTGTCGCAATCTCAAGCGTGAGGCTCTTACAGTCCTCTAGTACATACTGATAATGCCCTTTTTTCTCTAATTCATTTTTTAGCGCATCGGCTAAATTCACAATATATAAGACATCATTCGCTGCGTATGCTTTTTGCTCTTCAGTTAAAGGACGTGCAAGCCAATCTGAACGTGTTTGATCTTTATCAATTTCTATATTTAAAATTTCTTTAAGCGCATTTTGATAACTGACCTGTAATCCGTGTCCGAGAAAAGACAAAGCCACCTGAGTATCAAATACATTATTAAGATGATTACCTTTTGAATAATGGTAAATCAGATCAATATCTTCACCACAAGCATGGAAAATATTTTGCTTTGCAGCAAAAACTTTAGGCCAGAAACTCGAAAAATCTAGACGTGTACCATCTAATAAAAACACCTGATCTGCGACATTGATTTGCAAGACACCCAATTTTGGCCATAGTGTATCAACTTTGATAAATTCAGTATCTAAACCATAAACATCTTGTTGACTCATTAGTGTCAAAACATGCTCGAGTTCTTTTTGCTCTTGGATAAATTGAAACATCATAAAAAACAATGTGCTAGATTGGTATCGGGATGTATTTTAGCTTAAATTATCAATTTTAAATATAAATTTTCAATTAAAGCGTCAAGCAAATCTATGTATACAGTGTAAATAGTTATAAAACATGAAAAATTTAATATTTTTTTTGACTAAAAAACAATTCAGAAAAGTGATATTTCTCCAATCAAAAAAATAAGCACAATTTGTGCTTATTTCATTTGCATACGATTATGAACTGCTTGGCTTAATGTGTGACTATCGACATACTCAAGCTCACCCCCTTGTGGTACACCTTGAGCAATACGTGTCATTTTGATATTCAAATGACGTGTAGCTTCTACCAAATAATGTGCCGTAGCCTGTCCTTCAACCGTTGCATTGGTAGCGAGAATAACCTCTGCTACCTGACCTTCAGCTAAGCGTTGAACTAATGCAGGTATGCCAACCTCTTCAGGCCCTATACCATCTAAAGGAGATAAATGCCCCCCCAATACATGATATTTGCCTCTGAAACTTCCACTTTGCTCAATTGCCATCACGTCTGCAGGAGATTCAACCACACAGAGCAAGGTATCATCTCGGTCTTGCGACAGACAAATGTCACACACCTCATTCTCAGTCAATGAGTGGCAAATAGAACATTCATGGATATGATCAGCGGCATCGCTAAGTGCTTCAGATAATGCCAAAGCACCTTGCTTATTCTTCATGATCAAATGCAACGCCATGCGCTGAGCCGACTTAGGCCCAACGCTTGGTAATATTCGCAGTGCTTGGACGAGTTGGTCAAACCGTTCGCTGAACACTCGGCAATATCCTTAAAATAAACCTGACAAGCCAGGAGGTAATCCCATACCACTATTTGCAGACTTCATTGTTTCTTCTGAAATCGCTTCGGCTTGGCGTGCAGCGTCATTCATAGCAGCTGCAATCAAATCCTCAATCATATCTGGATCGTCTTGAAATAATTCTGGATTGATTTCAATGCGTTTTACTACATTACGGCAAGTCATTGTCACTTTAACCAAACCACCACCAGCTTCAGCATGCACTTCTTTCTGTGCAAGCTCTTCTTTCGCTTTCTTGATGTTGGACTCTACTTCCTTTTGCATGCGCTGTGCTTGTTGCATAAGCATGTTAATGTTCATTTGTATACTCCGAACAAATTTAAATTAGACTAAATCAAGACCACGTTGAATGTCTGCAATAATATCATCAACGTCTTCCAAACCTACTGAAAGACGAATCAAACCTTCTGCAATGCCAGCTGCAGCCTTCGCTTCATCAGACAATTTACCATGAGTAGTGGTTGCAGGATGAGTAATCGTTGATTTTGCATCCCCAAGATTTCCAGTAATAGAAATAAATTGAGTGTGATCAATCACTTTCCAAGCAGCTTCTCGCCCACCTTTTACCACGAATGAAACGATACCACCAAAACCTTTTTGTTGCTTCTTAGCCAAATCATGACCTACATGATCCGCTAAGCCAGCAAAGAATACTTTTTCGATTTTATCGTGCTGATGAAGCCACTCAGCAATCTTTTGTGCACTTTCAGAATGAGCCTTCATACGTAGACGAAGCGTTTCCAAACCTTTTAGGAAAACCCAAGCATTGAACGGACTCATAGAAGGCCCAGTTGTACGAACGTAGCCAAAAACTTCTTCAAGTAATTGATGACTACCTACGACAGCACCACCCAACGCACGACCTTGACCATCTAAATATTTTGTCGCTGAATAGACAACTAGATCCGCGCCCAATTTTAATGGTTGTTGTAGCACTGGCGTACAGAAACTATTATCAATTGCGAGTAAGGCATCATTTTCATGCGCGATATCTGCTAATGCACGAATATCAGCAATTTCCGATAATGGATTTGACGGAGATTCTACAAATAGTAGTTTAGTTTCTGGTTTGATCGCAGCTTTCCAAGCATCTAAATCTGTTAAATCAACAAAATTGACAGTCACACCAAACTTAGAAATGTATTTTTCAAATAAGGCCACGGTTGAACCAAATACTGCGCGAGAACATACAACATGATCACCAGCCTTTAAGAATGACATCGCCACCGCCATGATCGCAGCCATACCCGTACTTGTTGCCACTGCACGTTCAGCACCTTCCATTGCAGCCAATCTTTTTTCAAACATTGCGACTGTTGGGTTTGTAAAGCGAGAATAAATATTACCAGGCTCTTTCCCAGAGAATTTAGCTGCTGCCTCTGCTGCATTTGCATATACAAATGAAGAAGTTAGAAACATCGGTTCAGCATGCTCACCTTCAAAACTGCGTGTATGACCTGTACGAAGCGCTAATGTATCAAGTTGGTATTCAATGTCGTCTTGCTGGCTCATTGCTCTAAATCAGTCCTAAAAACTGCCTTTGTGAATAATTGCCAACATTTTGAGCGCCCAAAGCATTTAAGGTCAAGGTAAAATATATAAATATCGCTTAGACTTCGTTCAAATCACATGCTTATGAGATCTTCAACCTTCATGGAACATTTAAAAACTAACTGGCGTTCTAAACAAAGCAAGTTAAAAAATTTAGGGACACGCATTTTTTACGGTAAATCTTTGGTTTTATCTCAAGCAACGCCGTATGATGTGATAGGTACTCATAAATCGAGTAAAATTCGATATTACGCATCTGAAAATAAAAAATATGTTGAGCCATTGGTCTTTGTCGCGCCTTTAGCGATCAAGATGGATATTTATGATCTTTATCCATACCGTTCTCTTATTAAATATTATACAGAGCAAGGTTTTGATGTCTATTTATTGGATTGGGGACACTTTAGCTATAAGGATCGCGATCTCAACTTTTTAGGTTTTATTGATGATGCAATCCCGAATTGTATCGATCAAATACGCACACACGCTAAATCTGATCAAATTTCTTTACATGGCTGGAGTATGGCGGGAATATTTGTTCTGTTGTACACAGCGCTCAGACAGCCGAACCATGTAAAAAATCTAATTGTTTTAGGTAGTCCAATTGATAGCTTTGCTTCAGGCAGTATCGGAAAGCTATATGCTAAGATGAATCGCTATCTTGAAAGAACTCGTCTACTCAAACATAAAGTTTATAACGGTCGTATTCCTAAGCGCCTCATTCACTCCTCAGGTATTTTAAATGCAATTGGATTTAAAATTTTAGATCCTAAAGGTTGGTATGAAGGCCATAAACAATTATTACTGAATCTTGATGATAAAAAACTTTTGCATGAACACGCCACTTTAGGTTATTTCCTCAATCATATGATTGATTATCCTGCTGGGGTAAACCAAGACATGTTATTCAATGTCTGGTTAAGAAATCCGCTAAAAAATGGTTATATCGAACTTCAAGATAAGAAAATCGAATTAAAAAATATAGACTGCTCTCTTATGATTGGCGCTGGTTCAAGCGATCAAATGGTCACAGCTGATGCTGTTAGACCATTGACTGAATTGACAAATAGTCGTGATGTCACGTTTACTCTTATTCCTGGTGGGCATTTAGGTTTAATGTCGAGTCAAAAAAGTGCCGATCAATTTTGGCCTGAACTTGCTCACTGGTTAGCAGAGCGTTCAACACAAATAGAGTAAAGAAAATGACGACAGTTGCATTTATTGGATTAGGAGCAATGGGTTACCGTATGGCAGCCCATTTACCCAAACACTATGAATCAGTTTTGGTATGGAATCGAAATTTCGAGAAAGCCAAACAACATGCAACTGAATATCAAACACAAGCTGTATCACTTCAAGAAGCTGCCCAAGCTGATATCATTTTTAGTTGCTTACCAACGAGTCAGCAAGTCAATGAGATCATTCATCAAGTCGACATTAAATCTGGATCAATTTGGGTAGACTGTACCAGTGGCGTGCCTGATGCAGCTAAAGCACAACATGCTTTTTTAAAATCAAAAGGTGTATTTTTTCTAGATGCACCGGTTAGCGGACAAACTATAGGTGCTGAAAATGCGACTTTAACCTTCATGGTAGGTGGTGAAAAAGCTGCTTTTGAAGCTGCATTACCAGCAATGCAAGCCATGGGTAAACTGATTAAGCATGTAGGAGACTCAGGATCTGGTTTTGCTGTGAAAGCAGTGAACAACATGCTCTTAGCTGTTCACTTATGTGCCGCTGCTGAAGGTTTTACTGCACTTAAAGCACATGGTGTGGATTTAAATGAAGCTTTAGAGTGCATCAATGCTTCAAGTGGTAAAAGTGGTGTGACTGAAAATGTATTGCCTCAACGGGTATTAAATCGAAGTTTTCCAAATACTTTTGCCTTACCGTTACTGAGCAAAGACACTGGTATCGCAGTAGACCTCATTCATCAAGCAAAATTATCCGCACCTGTCATTACGCTTACTCAAAGTCTAATTGGTGCTGCTAATGCAATAGCTGAACCTAATAGTGATTTTTCGACAGCAGTTAAAATGTACGAATCATGGAGCAAAATTACCTTAGAATAAATTTTCGCCATTGAATTCAAATATAAAGCCCATATAATTGAAATGTGACAATATCAAATGTCCATTTCTAAATGAGGATACTCATGAATAAGTTTTTATTAGGTTTAATTACTGCTGTATCTGTTTCAGCTGGGGTTAATGCTTTTGCCGACACTACAAAAGAGTGTGAAAAACTTAAAGATGATTACAACATCATCTATGCATCAAAAGGCTTCTGTTTTAAAGATCCAGATACTAAGGCAAAGTTTGGCAATGAAAATTGCAATACAACTAAACCTAAGTTCTCAGAAAAAGAGCAACAAAAACTTGAATCTATTAAGCAACGTCAGAAAGAATTAAACTGTAAATAATTCAATCTAATTACATTCTGGGAATAGCTATGGCTTATGATGATCAAAATATTTTTGCAAGAATTCTACGAGGTGAACTTCCTGCAATTAAAGTGTATGAGGATGAGCAAGTTCTTGCATTTATGGACATTATGCCTCAGGCAGATGGTCATACTTTAGTCATCCCTAAATCACCTGCCGTAACTTTACTCGACTTGGACCCAAACACTGCAGCATACACGATTCAAATCGTTCAAAAAATTGCAAAAGCGATTGAAAAAGCACTAGATGCAAAAGGTATAGTGTTGATGCAGTTATCTGGTGCTGCAGCTGGGCAAACCGTGCCTCACGTACACTTTCATCTTATTCCAAGTTCAATTCATGAACTGGGTAAACACGCAGCACAAATGGGTGATCAAGAACGTATCAAGGCTTTGGCTGAGAAGATTAAAGCTGCTTTATAACAGATCCTCATAAAGAAAGGAGCTTTGGCTCCTTTTTTGTTTTTATGCCTTTAGATTACTATAAATTGTTTCTACCCATTTTAATGATAATGAAATAAATTCTTAATATTACTGACTTATTTGTAATGAATACTTAGCACCAATAGAGAACAGTAGTTACAAAAAAACTACTGATCATGATTATTAGGACAAAAAATCAGTCTTTACTGGAGCTAGAAATGAAAAAAACACTTTGCGCATTAGCAGTTGGGGCAACACTTATTACACCAGCAATCGCAATGGCAGCTGACGTTAAAATTTATGGTCGCGCACATGTTTCATTAGATTACCTTGATGATGGTAAAGATTATAATGAAGTAGGTCTATCATCTAACTCATCTCGTTTAGGCTTTAAAGCTGAACAAAAATTAGAAAATGGCATGACTGTTTTTGGCCAAATCGAACAACAAATTAACTTTACAAGTGGTAACACTGATGGTGGTACTGAATTTTCAACTCGTGATACTTTCGTTGGTTTGAAAGGTAACTTTGGTCAAGTAAAAGTTGGTCGTTTCGACACACCCTTTAAAGCAGCTCGTTCTCCAGTAAATTATTTCGGTGATCAAGTTGGTGATTTACGTAACGTGACTCGTGTAAGTGATCAACGTTTCGATGAACGTAATGAAAATACCATTGAATATAAATCTCCAAAATTCGGAAATGGTTTTAATGTTGCTGCTGCATTATCACTACACTCTGGAACTACCATCGATAAACAAGAGAATGGTCAAGCTGAAAAAGACAACAAAGCGTACGATCTTGCTTTGACCTACAAAGAAGGCCCTATCGATTTTGCTATTGCATATGCGATGTATGAAGAGAATGCAACGAATGCTCGTGCTAGTTCTGATCGTGATGCATTACGTATCGCTGGCGCCTACAAACTTACTGACAGCTTAAATCTTGGCGCATTCTATCAAATGGCTAAAGTTGACGGTCAGGACAATCGTGATTCAGATGTGTATGGTGTAGCTGCAGACTATAAATTAACACCAAAAACTACAGTTCGTGGTCAAGTTTTTCAACGTAGTGTAGATGCTGATGAAAGAGACTCAACTCTATTAGCATTAGGTGTTGAGCATCGTTTAGACAAAGCTGTGCGTGTTTATGCCAATTTAGCAACTGTACTTAATGATGAAAATGTTAATTTAAATCCATGGTCTCAAGCAAGAACGAATAATGTTGCAGGCGCCAACGGTGAAAATTCTACAGGTCTCTCACTTGGTTTCCGCTACGACTTCTAAATTAGAAAGGACAAAAAAAGCACACTTCAAAAGTGTGCTTTTTTATTGAAATAAAATAAATCCAATAACTTATATTTATCGTATATATACCAACCAATGTAATATTACTGTCACACATCAAACGTACCATCGCTGCAAGGTCTTTCCTGACGGCTTTTAAAGCAATAATTGGTACTATGCACTCTTTTGAAAACTTTCAACACAATTCAGACACTTACATTAATCGCGAACTTTCATTATTAGAATTCCATAAACGAGTTTTAGCTCAAGCTAAAGACCCTCACCACCCCTTATTAGAGCGACTAAATTTTTTAATCATCTTTTCTCGGAATTTAGATGAGTTTTTTGAAATACGCGTTGCTGGACTTTTAAAACAGATCGAATTAAATCAAATAACAACTGCGCCTGATGCTATTCCCAATGAAATTATTTTAGAACAAATATCTAAAACAACGCATCATGCGGTTCAAGAACAATATCAGATACTTAATAACGAGCTCATTCCTCAACTTAAATCTTATGGTATCGAATTTATTCAATATCATGGAATTTTAGATAAATATACTGAATGGATTCAAAACTACTTCAGTAAATTTATTCAACCAGTAATCACGCCCATCAGTTTAGACCCTGCCCATCCTTTTCCCCGTTTAGTCAATAAGAGCCTTAATTTTATTATCACGCTTGAAGGTAAAGATGCTTTTGGTCGTCAGATTGAGCTCGCGATCGTACCTGCACCGAGAACTTTACCAAGGGCGGTCAAAATTCCTGATGACTTATGCAAAGATAAGCAACATTACATCCTGTTGTCGGCTATTCTGCAACAACATATCAATGACTTATTTCCAGGAATGAAGGCGACAGGATGCTACCAATTCCGTGTTACACGCAATGCTGACTTAAATTTAGCTGACGATGTAGACGATCTGGCAGTTGCTCTTAAAGATGAACTTTCTTCGCGAAGATTTGGACGTGAAGTTCGACTTGAAATTGATCACAATTGCCCAGAAACGATTAACCAATATCTACTTGAACAATTTGATTTAGAACCTTCACAACTCTATCGTGTTCAAGGCCCTGTAAATTTAGCTCGATTATTTTCAGATTTTGATTGTCCAGATTTAAAGTTTAAACCCTATCAACCCGTGATACCGAAGATACTAAGACAATCAAAAAGTATCTTTGATGTATTGAAACAACGTGATGTCCTTTTACATCATCCGTTTGACTCATTTTCACCTGTCATCAACCTGTTAAAAGAAGCTGCAAAAGACCCTAATGTCTTGGCAATTAAGCAAACTCTTTATCGCAGCGGACCAGATTCAGAGATCGTTCAAGTCTTAGCAGAAGCGGCACGAAATGGTAAAGAAGTTACTGCGATTATTGAATTACGTGCTAGATTTGATGAAGAATCCAATATCATGGTCGCCAACCTTTTACAAGAAGCTGGAGCTGTCGTTGTTTATGGCATCGTGGGCTATAAAACTCACGCTAAAATGATTTTGATTGTTCGTAGAGAGACAGACCATCTGAAGCGCTATGTTCATTTGGGAACTGGTAATTATCATGCTGGAAATGCAAAAATGTATACCGATTACGGTCTGCTGACCACTGATGATGAAATTTGTGAAGATGTCCATAAAATCTTTCAAGAATTGACAGGTATGGGAAAAATGGCAAAGCCTAAAAAGCTGTTCCATGCACCTTTTACCTTGCATGAACAGCTTTTAAAACTCATTGCCAATGAAATCCACCATGCTAAGTCTGGTCATAAAGCGCATATTATTATCAAAGTTAACGCTTTAACTGAACCTAAATTAATCGCGGCACTTTATCAAGCCTCAAATGCAGGTGTTCAAATCGATCTGATCATTCGTTCCATCTGTTCATTAAGACCTCAAGTACCACAGTTATCAGAAAATATCCGCGTCAGATCTATTGTAGGACGTTTTTTAGAACACACACGGGTTTACTATTTTCTAGATCAAGGCAATGAGAAATTATATTGTTCAAGTGCAGACTGGATGGGACGTAATTTATTTTCAAGAGTAGAAACTTGTTTTCCGATTGAAGATAAAAAACTAAAGAAAACGATTATTAAAGATGGTCTATTGAATTATCTGAACGATAATCAACGTGCTTGGGAATTAGATCAAGAACATCAATGGAACAAGGTATGCCCAACTGATGATCAAGAAATTTTTATCGCTCAAGAATATCTAACCAATCTACGTCAAATGTAGTGATCAAACATTAAGTGTGATCCACAATGTCCTTAAATTGAGCATCTAATACTTGGGCCAATGATTGAGGATCTAATCCGATATCTAGCCCTCGTTTTCCACCACTCACGTACACCTTTTTAAGAGAACTTGCCGATTGGTGAATGACTGTCTTAAGTCGCTTTTTTTGAGCAATTGGACTAATCCCACCCACTAAGTAACCGGTCAGACGCTCAGCCACTTTCGGATCAGCCATTTTAAGTTTTTTACAACTGAAAGCATTCGCCGCCTTTTTTAAATTAAGTTGATGGTCCACTGGTAAAATTGTCACAAAATAATTGATATCATCTGTCACTAGAAGTGTCTTAAAAACTTCATGTACAGATAAACCCAATTTTTGAGCTGCTTCTAAACCAAAACTTTCAGCATTAGGATCATGGTCATATTCATGAACAGAATAATCTATCTTTTTGTTTTTCAAAAATTTACAAGCTGGCGTCATGATGATTTCAGGCATTTAATAATGGCATTATTATAAGAAAATTTTGAATCAATTTTAAAGTTTTCTGATCTATTTATCTTACTCATCAATATATTGCAAAACTACAACACTCCAATTTATCTAGGGCTTGACCCCAATCACCAGCTTACTTATGATTTTTGCAAATTGAATTTGCACGGTTACTATTTTGCTTTTTTTACAACGTTTACAATCATCTCACCCATCCTTTACTTTCCTTAAATTTAGTTTAGTTCTATCATCGTGTGTCGTGTTTGTTGGTTGCTCATCTTTAGGTGGTGGTTCAGTACAAAAACGCGCCGCAAAACTTTCAACAGGTATCCAAAAGGCATACTCTGTACACCCAGACACCGCAAATAGGGTTTCTCCCCTAATTGTGCAAAGTGCGCAACAATTTGATGTCGACCCCCTGTTAATGGCCGCACTTATTCGACAAGAATCGAGTTATCGAAATTATGCAGTATCACCAGCAGGTGCTGTAGGTCTTACTCAAATTATCCCTAGATATTGGCAGCAATCTTGTCCAGGTGACCTTTTTCAAGAAAATATTAATATTCATTGTGGAACTTATATTCTATCAAAATACAATCAATCTGCTGGTAGCTGGAAAAAAGCACTGGCCTATTACAACGTTGGACCTACTGGATACAACACAAATCGAAAAATGAAAAAACAAGGTAAACGTTATGCCAAACAGGTTAAAGAGCATCAAAAAATTTTAAAATCATATTTATAAAAAAAGCCTCTTATGAGGCTTTTATTCTACTGTGTAATTGAAGATGCGATTTTTATTTTTTCAGGAACTGTTTCAATCACTTTTGTCCTTTTAATACAGAATACGGCTATTGCACCAATTACTGCTGGTATAGCAACGGCAATGAAATTCCATTTGTGTGGCAATTCCATTCCTAAAAGAATACCAATGACAATGGGGCCAACAATTGCACCTGTACGCCCTACTGCTGAAGCCCAACCAATTCCAGTAGAACGTACCGCAATTGGATAAGATTGCGCTACATAGCTATATATTAAAATACTAGTACCAATTGATGCTGCACCAGCCAATGCCACCAGTAGATAAATAACCATTGGTGGTGAGTTAAAACTTAATCCAAATAAAGCAAAAGCTCCGATTACAAACATCGAAATCACAACAGGTTTGAGATGAAATTTGTCTGCTAGAATTCCACCACCAATAGTACCGATGACAGCGCCAATATTTAATGAAAGTAAAAATGTTAAACTACTTCCCAAAGAATAACCTGCAGCCATCATTAACTTTGGTAACCAACTTCCTAATGCGTATGTCATTAAAAGACACATAAAAAAGCAGCACCAAAATAATAACGTCGTTTTCGCTCTATTATCAGTAAATAGAGATTTAACCGATGCATCAGGTAATTTAATTTCGTTTAGAACCAAATGAGTTGAAGAATTCACATTTAAATCTGCATTGATCTTATTAATAATTTGTGAGGCAGGTTCATAATTTTTTTGTTTCACTAAAAATGTTAGTGATTCAGGCATATACTTCCATATAAACGGTAATACTAATAATGGAATTCCTGCAATAAAGAACATAATCTGCCAACCAAATTCAGGTGTAAATTTTACACCCAATAAAGCCGCCATAATTCCACCAACTGCATAGCCACTAAACATAATCGTAACTAAGGTACTTCTCAATTTTTGTGGTGCATATTCAGAAGTTAAAGTTACTAAATTTGGCAAAACACCGCCGATACCAAGTCCAGCAATGAATCTTAAAACTCCAAATTCTGTTGGATTAGTTGCGAATCCTCCTAAAAAAGTAAAACCACTAAACAAGGTTACACAAATCAAAATAACTTTTTTTCGACCAATTTTATCTGCCAACATGCCAAAAAGCATCGCACCAAACATCATTCCCGCTAGCGCTGTGCTCGCTAACACCCCAGCTTGGACAGAAGTCATACCCCACTCTTGCATAAGAAGTGGCAACGTTACGCCATTAATTGCTAAATCATAACCGTCAAAAATTACGATAAATAAACACCATAATACGATTGATAAATGAAAGGGTTTAAATTTTGCATTATCAATTACAGCATTCACATTCATTGTCTGCGCTGTCATTTTTATCTCACCTCCAATTGTGAGTATTTTTAAAATAATGAACCTAGATTCATATTTTATATAAATGCAATAAATTAGGATTTTTGTCTATACGACTTTCTAGTGGATTATTCATTTAATAGATTGATTAATAATTCAATTGGCATAAAAAATCATGAAAATTCAAGTTTTAAGAGTTTTATATTTATTCTTAGTTACTAAGAATGAATTCTTATATAACCTTTCGACTGAAACCTTAGTTTTGAATACTCAATCTGCAAATTAGGATTGGCATTTTATTTACTAGTCAACTTTGATGATCTTTGTAAATAAAAATTTCATTGTAAATCATTCATTTTTTGAACCATTCACTATTGTTTATTATTTAGCTTTTCAACTAATTAGTTGGGTTGTTTTTATGATATTAGCCTTATCACTAAGGCATTTATTGTTTGGCATAAATTAACTGAATAGAGCTTCTTATTTAATTAAAAGGGTTTAATTATTTTCAAATTCATTCTTTACTTCATAAAAAAACACCCCCTTCTATTGAAGGGGGTGTTTAGAATAATGAGCTGGCGATGACTTACTCTCACATGGGTAACCCCACACTACCAT